>JABWBJ010000306.1 GCA_013360595.1 Gemmatimonadaceae bacterium
CGCCGCGGCGGCGCAGCCGATGTCCGCCCTGCCGAGCTCGCAGGCGCAGCGCGCGTCGGACATGCTCAACGCCATCGCCCAGTCCGTCCGGCGCGACAGCGGCGCCGCGGATCCGCGGCGCAGTTCACTGTACCGCGCTTCCACCGGCATGCGGCCGTCGGCCGACATCCCGGGCCTCAACGAGCGGTCCGGAGGGACCCCGATCAGCGTCGCGCAGCTCCTGGACAGCGTGAATCTGGAGCTGCCCGATACCACGCAGTTCAGCGAGTACGACTACCGGATCGGATTCCGGCCGGAGCAGATCTACCGCCCCAGCATCGGCTACGCCCAGGACAACTACGGGCGCGGCCTCTACGGCGGCGCGGGGGTGATCCTGTCGGACCTGCTCGGCAACAACCAGGTCATCCTGGCGGGCGAGGTGAACGGACGGTTCAGCGAAGCGTTCCTGCTCGGCGCCTACAGCAGCCTGGGGAACCGCCTGCAGTACACGCTGGGCGTCGCGCAGATCCCGCAATTCCTGCCGCAGGACTGGAGCATCACGTCGTTCGGTGACGGGTCCGCGAATTACCTCGAGTCGATCGTGCTGGCGCGTTACATCCAGCGCCGCGCGTTCGCGATCGGGGCGCGGCCATCGAACCGTTTCAATCGGCTCGAGCTCGGGATCTCGGGGACGAACGTCAATCGGTCTCTGGCCCGGTACAACCGGGCGATCGACGGGCTCACCGGGTACGCCACCAACTTCTACATCGACACGGTCGTCAACTTCCCGTCCTACAACTACATCTCGCCCTATGCGGCGTACGTGTCCGACAACTCGCTGTTCGGATACACGGGACCGATCTCGGGCCGGCGCTACCGCCTCCAGGTCGAACCCTCGTTCGGCGGGCTGCAGTGGACGGAGCTGTCGGCCGATTACCGGCGCTACGTGCCGCTGCTGTTCAACTTCCTGACGTTCGCCTGGCGCGCCCAGTCCAGCATCGGAATCGGGCGCGACGAGGCCGTCTTCCCGAAGTATCTCGGCCGCGCGGACTTCGTCCGCGGGTATGACCGGGAGCAGTATCTCGCCCAGTTCTGCGGCGGCCTGTTCGCGGACCAGACCACCTGCTCCGTCACCGAACTGCTGGGGAGCCGGTTCATCCTCGCCAATGCGGAGCTGCGCTTCCCGCTGGTGCGCCGGTTCGATCTCGGCGTGATCCCGATCTCGCTGCCGCCGGTCGACGGTCTCGTGTTCTTCGACGCCGGGGTGGCCTGGTCCAAGGGGCAATCGATCTCGCTCTCGCAGCCTGCCGGCTACGATCAGAACCTCAACCGGTATCCGCTGCGGAGCTACGGCATGGGATTCCGGATGAACCTGTTCAACTACGCCCTGCTCCGCGCGGACTACGCGATTCCTCTCGACCGCGCACAACGCAAGGGATACTGGTCGTTCACGCTCGGGCCGAGCTTCTAGCGCGGACCCCTGGACGGGGTGCGGGGGCGCGGATCGGGTGTCCGCGCCCCCGTTCGCTTTCTTGTCGCGGCGCTCGCATCTCGCGCCGGAGCCGTCTACTTTTCGCGGGTGCAGGGCCGCTTCCTTCTGTGCTTCGTGCTCGCCCTGGCCGCCTGCCGCGATTCGCGCGGGCCAGCCGGTGAGACAGTCGCCGCCTTCACCGCCGCGTACGGGCAGGACCCGATCGCGCTCCGCGTCGCGCGCGGGGGCGGAACGCTGCGGGCGTACCTCTACCCGCGCCTCGATTCGGTGATCTGGACGTCAACGCAGCCCGTGGGCGCTCAGGTCCGCGTGCTGGCGTTCGACCCGGAGAACGGCCTCGAGGCGTACGTGGACCGAAGCGGCGTGCCCGGGTGGGTAGAGCTGCGGGTCGGGTCGGTGAAGCCCAGCCGCGCGCCGCGCCTCTCCCTGCTGACCTCGGCGGACGCGTGGTCCGTGTTCGGCGTCCTGCGTGACACCGTGATCCACCGCTCCACGCCAAGCGGCGAGTGGGAGTTCACCGCGCCGATGCCGGTGCGCGGCCTGTACCCGACACCGGACGGCGCGCTGGTGGTGCTGTCGGCGCGCGGTGACACCGCGTCGCTCCTGCGCCTCCGCCCCCCCGAACGCACCATCGTCGACTCGGCGACGGTGCCCCTCCCCACCCACAGCGTCATGTCGCCGCTCGGCGACCGGTTGTACCTGTCGTTCGGACGTGAGGTGGTCGCGCTGAACGCGGCCACCTTCGACGAAACGGCTCGGGTCACGTTCGACCGGCCGGTCTCCGCCATCGCGACCACGCCATCGGGAGACCGGTTGTACGTCGCGACCGAGGGCTCCGACCGGATCGCCATCCTCGACCGGTACACCGACGAGCACTCGGACGAGGTCCGCCTGCCCGGAGTCGTGCGCGAACTTCGAATGGACCCGTTCGGGCGCCTGCTGCTGGCCAGGCCGGATTCCGGCGACTCGGTGTGGGTCGTTGGGGTCGGCAGCAACGCCCTGGTCACGACGCTGCCGACGGACTGGCGCGCCGACCTGCCGAACGTGGCGCCGGAGGGTTCGGTGGCCACGGTCCCCGGCCGGGACGTGCATTTCACGATGCCGGGCCAGTCGAAACCGCGGATCATCGTGCGCGACGGCGGGGCCGAGGTTTGGCACTTCGTGTACTGGAACGGCTTCCGCCCGCGGGCGCCGGGTCTCGACCAGCCGGTGGTCTTTGCCGTGGATACGGCGGCGTTCGAGTCGCCGGTGCGGGACACGGCCTTGCCCCCCGCGCCGGTCCGCGCCGACACCCAGGTCGCGCGACCAGCTCCGGCGCCCGTCGATACGGTGCGCCCGCCGGCGCCGGCGCAGTGGACCGTGCAGATCGCGGCCGTGCTCTCCGAGGAACGGGCGCGTGAGGTCGCGAGGGCGACCCGCGTCGAAGGGCTCACGGCGCGAGTGGTGGTGTCCACCACGGATGGCGCGCGCATCTACCGGGTCGTCCTGGGCCCGTACGCATCACGGGCCGAAGCCGATCGGATCGGACGGCTGTCCGGGCGCAGCTACTGGGTGTTCGAGGGCGTGCCATGAACGGACCGCCGCTTCCCGGCCTTGCCGATCGCGCCGACGCGCTGTGGGAGCGGGCGGCGGTGGCCGTCATGGGCGACAGTCGCCCGGACGTGGCCCGCGAGGCGCTGAGGATCGCCCGGGCGGAGTCCCGGAGCCGGCCGGTGCTGCTCGTGGATCTCCTCGGCCAGGGGAGCGCCCTCGAGGACCTGTTCGGAGACGATGATCCTCACGGCGTGTCGGACGCCGCGCGGTACGGCGTGTCACTGGCCCGGGTCGCCCGCCCGGTGCCTAACGCCGACAGCCTGTTCGTGGTCCCCGGCGGCGCGGAGTCGCCGCTGGCCGACGATGTGCTGGCGGACCGGCTCTGGGGGTCATGGTCCGAGCAGTGTCGCCGGGCCGGGGCCCTGCTGGTCGTGGCGGCTCCGGCGGACCTGCCCGCCGTGAACAAGGCGATCGATCAGCTCGATGGCGTCGTCATGGTTGGCGACGCACCGCCTCCGGCGACCGAGGCGCCGCTCCTGGGACGCGTCCCGACTCCTCGTCGGAGGACTCCGGCCGATGTATCGCGGGCCCCGCGCCGCGTCTCCCCGGTGGAGATCGAGAAGGTGAGGCGATCGTCGCGCTCGCCCCGGCGGCGGGCGGCCCTGCTGCTCACGGGCGGCGTGGCGCTGCTGCTCGCGGCG
>JABWBJ010000307.1 GCA_013360595.1 Gemmatimonadaceae bacterium
GAACGCGGCCATCGTCGCCTCGGCCGCCGAGGGCGTCCAGTCCATCGCCCGCACGGCCGAAGGACACGCGGCGGCGGCCCAGCAGGTGAGCGCCGCCACGCAGGAGCAGAGCGCGGCCTGCGAACAGATGAGCTCAGCCTCCACACAGCTCATGCATGGATCGGAGCAGCTCCGCGAGATGGTGGGCATGCTAAAGGGTTAGGCGGGCTGGTTGCTTCTGGCTGCCTACTGGGGCTGATACTGCGTGCTGGGGCTGGAGCTGGGGCTGGGTCCCACGGGACCCAGCTCCAGCCCCAGCACCAGCCCCAGCTCCAGCCCCAGCAACCCGCGGCAGCCCCAGCAGGCAGCACGCAGCACGCAGCGGGAAGTCCCGGCACTCCCTTGCCCGTCTCATGCCTCCCATCTTTGACGGGTGAACCCTGAACCAGGCCAGATCCGCCCTGCCGTCCTCCTCCTCTCCGGCGGCCTGGACTCGACCACGCTGCTGGCGCTGGCGGTGCGGCAGGGATACCAGATTCACGCCCTCTCCTTTCGCTACGGGCAGCGTCACGCCGTGGAACTCGAGGCGGCGAGGCGCGCGGCGGCGCGCTACGGCGTCGCTCGCCATCTCATCGTGGACATCGACCTGCGCACGTTCGGCGGATCCGTCCTCACCAGCCACGGCGAGGTCCCGCGCGACCGTCCCCTCGACGCCCCCGGCATCCCGGCGACCTACGTCCCCGCCCGCAACACCATCTTCCTCGCCTACGCGCTCGCGTTCGCCGAGGTCACCGGAGCGAGCGACATCTTCATCGGCGTCAACGCGCTCGACTACTCGGGGTACCCGGACTGCCGGCCGGAGTACATCGAATCGTTCGAGCGGATGGCGAATCTGGCCACGCGCGCCGCGGCGGAAGGCCGCCGGCTCGTCATTCACGCGCCGCTCATCCGCATGGCCAAGCGCGAGATCATCGAGCTGGGCCTGCAGCTGGGCGTGGATTACGCGGACACCTCGAGCTGCTACGATCCCGCGCCGGACGGCACGGCCTGCGGCCACTGCGACGCGTGCCGGCTGCGGCTGCGCGGCTTCGCCGAGGCCGGCGCGACCGACCCGGTTCGCTATGCCGGCCACCCCACGCACTGATGTACACGGTTCGCGAGATCTTCTACACGCTGCAGGGCGAAGGGGCGCGAACCGGACGCCCGGCCGTCTTCTGCCGCTTCAGCGGCTGCAACCTCTGGAGCGGCCGCGAGGCGGACCGCGCCACCGCGACCTGCCGGTTCTGTGACACGGAGTTCGTCGGCGTCGGCCCGGATGGTGGGCGGTTCACCACCGCGCGCGATCTGGCCCGCGCGGTCCGCGCCGCCTGGCGCGGCAACGGCTCGGGGCGCCCCTACGTCGTGTGCACGGGCGGCGAGCCGCTCCTCCAGCTCGATACCGCCGCCGTATCCGCCCTCCACGACGAAGGATTCGAGGTGGCGGTGGAAACGAACGGCACGGTGCCTCCGCCGGCCGGCATCGACTGGATCTGCGTCAGCCCCAAAGCGGGTGCGGAGACCGTCCTCCGCCATGGCGATGAGCTGAAGCTGGTGTTCCCCCAGCCCGGCGCCGAACCCGAGCTCTTCTCGGGCTGGGCGTTCCGCGAGTTCTTCCTGCAGCCGATGGATGGCCCCGACCGCGACGCCAACACGCGCGCGGCGCTGGAGTACTGCCTGGCCCACCCGCAGTGGCGACTCAGCCTGCAGACCCACAAGATGCTGGGCATCCGGTAACGCGCCGGCCGATCCGCGCCGGGTTTCCCACCCAGTCGCCGACAGGACATGGAACTCTTCGCCGACTTTTCCTTCGAGGCCGCCCACCGGCTTCCGAACCTGCCCCCATCGCACAAGTGCGCGCGCCTCCACGGTCACTCGTTCCGCGTGCGTGTGATCGTCAGTGGGCGCGTCGATCCGCGGCTGGGCTGGGTGATCGACTTCGCCGACATCAAGCAGGCCTTCGCCCCGCTGCACGACCAGCTCGATCACCGGTACCTGAACGAGATCGAGGGCCTGGAGAACCCCACCAGTGAGATCCTGGCGCAGTGGATCTGGGAGCGGCTCCGGCCGCGGCTCGCCGGCCTCTCCCGGATCGAAGTGCGGGAGACCTGCACGAGCGGGTGCTCCTATCGAGGGCCGGGCGCCCGGGAGGGATAGCGGCGAACCGGGCGCTCGCGAGGGATAGCGACCGAACCCGGGCGCTCGAGAGGGATCGAGGCCGAACCCGGGGGAGCCGGCGGCGCCCGGCGTTACGGAATCCCCCATTGCCTCGCCCTGAGGGCAGGCACAGGTTGAATCGAGGCGGCTGTGGCGGGCGAAGGAGAGAATCGTGCTGAAGCACTACATGGCCAACATGGCCGACCAGGTGGAGGCCACCGGTGTCGGCGAGCGCGACCGGACGCGCCAGGAGCCGGGAACGGGCGCCGGCAAGACGTTCCAGCTGACCCGGCGGTGGGAGTACCGGCGGCTGGACCGCGACATCGCCGATCCCGTCCTGCCGGTCGAGGACCTCGAGGCGTTAGGTGTCGACGGCTGGGAACTGGCCGGCGTCGTGTCCGACGGCGCCGGGGCCCACTACTTCCTCAAGCGCCTCCGCGGCGGCTGAATCCGCAGACGGCTCAACGGATCAGCGAGGCGAAGACCAGCGACCCGCGCCCCCGGGTCATGAGCGACTTGCGCAGCCGGCGCCGCGTGCGCTGCATGGCGCTCGCGGACGGGAACTCCAGCAGACGCGCGATGGCGGACGTCGGCCGGTATCCCCGGCGCTCCAGCTCCTGCGCGTGCAGGACGCGTCCGCACCGGGCGATCATGCCCGGGGACGGCAGCCCCTCCTCCGTCACGCGGTTCTGGATCGTCTTCCGGCAGGCCGCGAACAGGCGCGCCCGAACCGACCAGTCGTCCAGACGGAATCCGTTGCGGACGCAATGCATGACCAGCGACCGCTCCGGCGAGTCGCGGAACCACTTCCACAGCAACCGCATCTCGGCCTCCGGCGGTGGCGCGGCGAGCCGGGCGCCCAGCGTCCGGTGCAGCGCGACGAGGTCCGATCGCGACTCCAGACAGAACACCTCGTCCACCCCGACTTCGGCCAGCTGCGTCATGCACCCCGCAGCCTCCGAGAGCCGGCCGACGAGCACGTATACCCCGACGTGCGGCTCCCGCGCTCGCAGCTGCCGGATGATCTCCAGCGTCGACTGACCCTCCGACGTCATGAGGCCGATCAGGACCGCTGGTGACCTCGAGAACGACGCCATGTCTCCGCCCACCAGCCGGCGGGCCACGTCGACCTTCAGGAAGCGGAACGCGGCCGCCCGGTCCGCCGCATGCGAGAAGTAGAGATCCTCGCAGCCGCGGTCGATCACGACCTCCTGGCGCGTCGCCGACTTTCGGCGCGGGCGTGGCCCGTGTGGCCTCGCCGGGCGTTCGGGCGACGTGCGAACGGCACGCGACCGCTCCTCGTGCGGGTCGGAAACGGTGTCGAGCATCCTGACGGTGTTCTGGTCCGGGCGCTGGCGAGCACTTCTGCCCGAGCGGGCTCGGGCATCGCCCGCACTATCGCGGCCGGTCAGTTCTGCGGCAAGGGCCGGTTTTGGTACAGGTGCGTATCAAATCGGATGAACGTGGTCCGCCGGCCGCGGCGGCATCCGGCCCGCGGCGGAACGCCGGGCGCCGGGCCGTCCC
>JABWBJ010000308.1 GCA_013360595.1 Gemmatimonadaceae bacterium
GCCAGGCGGCGGCGCCCGCGAGCGCAAGCGCCAGGGCGGCGGCGGCAAGGCCAACGCGGCCCCACTCGGGGAACCAGGACCACCACTCACGGGCGGCCTCGGCGCTGATCCGGGCCATGATGCGGCGTTCGAGGAAGGCCCAGTACGAACCCTCCGCGGGATGACGGTACTCGGCGCTCAGCGCGGCGTGCAGCTCGTCGTCGCGGGGATCGCGTTCGTCGTCGTGCACGAGTGTCATAAGTGGCTCCGGACTGGACCCAGTTCCTGGCGCAACCGCGCCCGCGCGTGATGGAGATCGGACCGCGCCGTGCCTTCGGGGATGCCCAGCATCCGACCGATCTCCGAGTGCTTGAATCCCTCGATGTCGTGCAGCACGATCACGGCGCGCTGGCGCTCCCCGAGGGTCGTCAGCGCCCTCCGGAGGCGGCGGCGCAGCTCATCCGACTCGCCGGGATCGCGGAACGGCGAGGCGATGGTGTCGGCCAGCGCGTCGGCATCGCGCACCTTCTTGCGGCGCGTGATGTCGAGAGCGGCGTTGGCGACGATGCGGTGCAGCCACGCCCCGAACGCCTGATCGGGGAGGAACCGATCGAGCGCTCGATAGGCATGGAGGAAGCCTTCCTGCACGGCGTCTTCGGCGTCCTCGTGCGTCAGCACGATGGCCCGGGCGACGGCGTACGCCCGCCGCTGATGCCCGCGGACCAGTTCCGCGAACGCCTCGGTTTCGCCGCGCTGCGCGGCGACCACGAGCGCCTGCTCGCGCTCCCGCGACGCGTCACCGGACACGGCGCGAAGGCGAGCCGGCGCCGCGGAGGCGACCGGGCTGACGGGAAGGGCGATGGCGGTCACGAGATGGGGACGTATGGTCCTCCTCAGAACGCGTTCCGACAGTGAAGCGTTGACGTGGAGCAGGTCACTCCGAGGGCGCCGGCGTTCCGGCCAGCCCCAGCATCGCCGCGCGCGAACGCATCGCGTCGAGGACGAACTGGATGTGCGCCGGCAGGTCGACCCCGAGCGCCGCGGCTCCCTCGAGGATGTCCTCACGGTTGCAGCCGCGGGCGAAGGCCCTGTCCTTGAACTTCTTTTGGACAGCCCGCACGTCGACTTCGTTAAGGCTCCGGGACGGACGGACCAGCGCGGTCGCGGTGATCAGCCCGGTGAGTTCGTCGACTGCGAAGAGGGCTTTCGCCATCCGCGTTTCCCGCGGAACGCCGGTATAGGTGGCGTGCCCGAGAATGGCCTGCAGCACGTCCTCGGAGACGCCCCGCTGCCGCAGGAGCCGGACGCCCTCGGCGGGATGTTCGCGGTCCGGCGCGTGGGCATCGTTAGGCCACCGCTCGTAGTCGAAGTCGTGCAGCAGGCCGGCCAGGCCCCACAGCTCTTCGTCCTCCCCGTAGTGCCGCGCGTAGGCGCGCATGGCCCCCTCGACCGCCAGCATGTGCTTCCGGAGCGAGTCGCTGAGGGTGTACTCCTGCATGAGCTCGAGCGCTTCCTGACGGGTCATCGGGCCGGGGACGGGAGGTCTCGAGGCGGCTCGCCTCGTCCGGCCCAGGCGGCCGGAACCCATCAAACTACACGCTCAGGCCGGCCGCTTCCCTTCGGCTGCCCCTTCGGTCGGAGCGCCGTCCGTGAACACACCGCCGAGCCGGGCTCCCTCCCGGAGCGAGTGTAGCAGAACCGGTGATGGTTCCACGGCGTACGAGATCCGGGCCGCCCGGAATACCGGGAGATCGGCCACGCTGTCGCCTATATAGTCGAACATATTGTCACCCAACGACTTACGAATCGACTCGACTTTCCGGCCCGCCTTCGCGTTGTGAGTGTCCGTCGTCGCCACGACCACGTCGAAGAGGCCCAGGTACCGCGCGACGGCGTCCGCGACCAGGACGTGCGCGGCCGTTGCCAGGACGACCTTCCGACCGCGAGCCCGTTCCCGCCGGACGAAGTCCACGACGTTGGACCGCCAGGTGAGGGTGGCCGGGTCGGGCACGAACCGGCGGGCGATCCAGGCCTTGAAGGGGGCCCGACCCCGGAGGAGTACAAGGGGCAGGCACGGCGCCAGCCACGGGGCACGGCGGAGGAGGCCGACCACCGACAGCCGGAGCGTGTCCTCGCGAATCAGTGTGCCGTCGAGGTCGACGCAGAGCGGAGGTTCGGAAGAGCCCATCGGCGGCGCTCGCCGGGGGCGGCGGGCCGAACGGTTCTGCTACTTCGTGGCTGCGGCGTGCGACTCGTCCCCGGCGAACTTCGCGTTGGTGGCGAGGACGATCCCGTACGCGAACAGGAAGAGCAGGATGCTGGTGACGATCATCCCGACGAAGGCCGAGCGCTTGTCCGACGGCTGCAATTCCGACATCAGAGTGCTCCGGGGTTTCGGCGTGTGGTTTCAGTCGACCCGTGCCGACGTGAGAACGTCATTCTGGCGAATCAGCGGAAGGACGTCGAGTCCCTGGGTGACGCGTCCGAACACCGTGTGGACGCCATTCAGGTGTCGCGTGTTCGATTCGCTCAGCACCACGAAGAACTGGCTCCCGCCCGTGTCCTTGCCGGCGTGCGCCATGGAGAGCGCGCCGACGACGTGCTTGTGGGGATTCCCGGCCGTTTCGCACTTGATCTTCCAGCCGGGACCGCCGGTTCCTACCGGTCCCTTCGCGTGCTCACCGCCCCTGGAGTAGGGGTCGCCGCCCTGCACCACGAAGTCCGGAATCACGCGATGGAACTTCGTGCCGTCGTAGAAGCCGCTGTTGGCGAGCTTCTCGAAATTGGCGACGGTGTTCGGCGCCTCGGCGTCGTACAACTCGGCGACGAGGGTGCCCCTGGATGTGACGATCGTGGCGGTCTTCATGTGTGGCGGGTGAGCAGTGCGGGAGAATCTACCGTGCAACAGGGTTCAGGGGGCGGGGTGCAGGGTTCAGAGCCCCGATGACGGGTCAGACGCTGGCCGACGGGCAGATGGCGGCCAGGACGCAGTCGCTGCACTTCGGGCGGCGCGCGTGGCAGGTTCGCCGGCCATGCCAGATCAACAGGTGGGAGAGCATGGTCCACTCATGCCGCGGAAAGAGACGCATCAGATCCGCCTCGATCCGGACCGGCTCCGTATTCCGCGTGAGACCGAGTCGCGCCGACAGCCGCTGAACGTGCGTGTCGACGACCACGCCCTCGTTCTTTCCGAACGCATTCCCGAGCACGACGTTCGCGGTCTTCCGGCCAACGCCGGGGAGCTGGACGAGTTCCTCGAGGCGGTCCGGAACGCTGCCGCCGTGCCGGTCCGCCACCGCCCCCGCCATGGCGATCAGGTTCTTCGCCTTGCTCCGGAAGAACCCGGTCGTGCGAATCACCTCCTCGAGCTCCTCCTGCCGTGCGGCCGCGAGCTGGGCCGGCCCCGGCCATCTCGCGAACAGCGCCGGCGTCACCATGTTCACCCGCCGGTCCGTGCACTGGGCGCTCAGGATGGTCGCGACGAGCAGCTGCCACGGTCCCTGGTGGTCGAGCTCGCAGTGGGCGTCCGGGTAGAGCGTGACGAGCGTGCCGAAGACCCTGGCTGCATGAGCCGGCAGTTCTGCCGCCGGTACGGTCCGGCCGCGTCGAGCCTGACGGGTCTTGCCCGGATGCCGAACCACGCCGGCCGGCCGTTTCGGCCGGCCCGGAGCGGCCCGGTCCGGGGCCACGATCCGACGGGCGG
>JABWBJ010000309.1 GCA_013360595.1 Gemmatimonadaceae bacterium
CGGCCCAGGCGCAGGGCGCCACGGCCCCGAACCGCGAACGCGTCCGCGCCATCCTGCGCAAGACCACTCGCCGGGACCCGGAACCGAAGGCCGCGAAGGCGCTCTCGGCGGCTGCCGCGTACGACAGCGCGCTGTCGAAGCTCGTCCGCCGCATCACCAACGGCGTCACGCCGGACGAGATGACCCTCGCCCGGAAGCTCGGGTTCACGGGGTACCTGAACTACCAGCTCAACTGGCAGAAGATCGACGACGGGGCGGTCGAGGCCTTCGTGGCCGCGACCTACCCGTACTCGCTCCAGGACTCCGCGCAGCTGTACCCGCTCGACGCCGGCACCGTGCAGCAGCAGTTCGTGAACGCGACGCTGTACCGCGCGGCCTTCAGCAAACGCCAGTTGCGGGAGCGGATGGCCGAGTTCTTCAGCGATCACTTCAACATCGAGTACGCGACCGTCGACTACATGAAGGTGCAGGACGAGCGTGACGTCCCCCGCAAGCACGCGCTCGGCAGGTTCCCGGACATGGTCCGGGCCAGCGCCCGCTCGCCGGCCATGCTCGAGTATCTGGACAACACGAGGAATCGGCGGAACAACATCAACGAGAACTACGCCCGCGAGCTGATGGAGCTGCACACCGTGGGCGTGGACGGCGGATACACGCAGACCGACGTGCGCGAACTGTCGCGCTGCCTCACCGGCTGGACGATGGCGTCGCGCGGCGTGGCCTTCAGCTTCGATCCCAACGGCCACGACTGGGGCCAGAAGGTCGTGATGGGGCAGGTCATCCCGGCCCAGCCGTCGAACTCGGGGCAGCTCGGCCTCACCGACGGCAACATGATGATCGACTACCTGGTCGCGCATCCGAATACCGCGCGGTACCTGTCGCGGAAGATGCTCCGCTGGCTCCTCCGCTACGACCCCTCCGACGCCCAGGTGCAGGCGGTCGCCTCGGTCTATTCGAGCACGCAGGGCGACATCCCGTCGATGATTCGCGCGATCCTGACGCCGGAGAACCTGCTGGCGGCGCCGCCCAAGTACCGCCGGCCGTACTCGTTCATCCTCGCGTGCCTGCGGGGCACCAACCCGCAGATCCTCCGGCTGCAGAACGTGACCGGGACCTGGCTGCGCGCCGTGGGCCAGTCGCTCTTCGCCTGGGGCCCGCCCGACGGCTACCCCGACACCGCCGAGTACTGGTCCGGCGGCGCGCTGCCCCGGTGGAACTTCGCGCAGTACCTCGCCACCAACACGGCCGACGTGCCGGTGGACATCAATCGCTTCCTCGGAACGAACACGCCGGCCGGTCTCGTGGACGCGCTCAACACGTCGCTCTTTGCCGGCGAGATGCCCGACGCGCTCCGCGCGCAACTCCTGTCCTACGCGCAGGGCGGAACGTTCAACGCCACGCGCGCCCGGGAGACCCTCGCGCTGGCCATGAGCTCGGCGACGTTCCAGTGGATCTGACCCGCCGCTTCCCCACGCCCCACGGACCAGGACGGAGCCGATGAGCCGCGAACCGCACGACGCCTGCGCCTGTCGCGAGTACAACGAACTGACCTCGAGGCGGGAGTTCCTCGCCCGGTCCGGGAGCGCCGTGGGCGCGACGGCATTCGCCGCCGCCTTCCCGGAGTGGCTGCCGCAGGTGTCCATCGCCGATTCGTTCGTCGCCAACCGCGACGTCATCGTGTCGATCTTCCTCCGCGGCGGAGCCGACGGCCTCACGCTCTGTGTCCCGTTCGGTGATCCGGAGTACTACGCCGGCCGTCCGACGCTCGCGATTCCGCGCCCGGACAGTTCGGCGCCGAACAAGGCCATCGCGCTCGACAACATGTTCGGGCTCCCGCCGAACCTGGGCGCGCTGTACGCCGCCTACCAGGCCGGGCACCTCGCCGTCGTGCACGGCTCCGGCCTCACGTACAGCACGAGATCGCATTTCGACGCGCAGCGGTTCATGGAGGTCGGCAAGTCGAACGACCCCACGGTGAATACCGGCTGGCTCGGACGCCACCTGGCGACCAGCACGCCCGTGCGCGCCGACGCGTCACTGCGCGCGCTGGGTTTCTCCGACGGCCTCGTGGACACCCTCAAGGGCGGCCCGAAGACGCTCCCGATCCCGAATCCGGCCAGTTACGGACTGAGCGGCTCCTCATCGACGAGGAGCGCGCGCCAGCTCTGGCTGGAGAACGACTACCAGGCCACGCTCGAGCCGGCGCGCACCGCGGCGCTCGACGCCATCGCAACGATCAACCTCCTGGCGACACTCAACCTGAACGCGTACCAGCCGGCGAACGGCGCCGTCTATCCGAACAACGGCCTGGGCCGCGGACTCAGGAACACCGCGGGCCTCATCAAGGCCGACATCGGCATCGAGGCGGCGCACCTCGACGTCGGCGGGTGGGATACGCACACCCAGCAGGCCGGCGGCATGGCCGCCCGGATGGACGAGCTCGGGAACGCCATCGGCGCCTTCTGGCAGGACTGCATCGCCAGTGGCCTGGCCCAGAACATCACCGTCGTGGTGATTTCCGAGTTCGGCCGCAACGTCCGCGAGAACGGCGGCCTGGGCACGGATCACGGCCGCGGGACCGCGATCTTCGCGCTCGGCCGCGGCATCGCCGGCGGGCGCGTGATCACGCACAACTGGACCACCCTCGCGCGCGAGAACCTGGCCGACCAGCAGGACCTGAAGGTCAACATCGACTATCGCGACATCCTGGCCGAGATCGTGAAGAACCGGCTGGGCAACGAGAACCTGGGCGTGATCTTCCCCGGGTACGTGCCGACCTTCCGCGGTGTCACGAAGGATGCGGTGAGCGCGATGGTCGCGAGCCCGTCGCCGTAGGACCGACCCGTGCTCCCCCTGGCGACGTCACGGCTCCCCGGTTCAGGGATTCACGGTGACCGCTCCGGTCATCCCGGGGTGGAGCGTGCAGTCGTACAGGAACCGGCCGGCCGTCCCGAAGGTGCGCGCCACGGTGGCGTTGCGCGTCTGCTGGATATCCGCCGGAGCGCCGGCCGCCGCGTTGAAGATCACGTTGTGCGCCAGCTGGGGAAACTCGAAGTACACGGGCTCGCCCACGCGGATGAACACCTCGAAGGGAATGAACGAGTTCCCCGCCATGGTCACGATGGCGCCCGTGCCCACGGGGACGACCGTGACGACGCGCGTCCCGGTCACGCCCTGGATCGTGGCGCTGATGCTCGCGGTGCCGCCGGCCAGCGCGCTCACGAGCCCCGACTCGTTCACGGACGCCACGAGGGGAGCCGACGAGATCCAGGTCACGGAGCCGGCGCCGGCGATCTCGTACCCGTAGGCATTCACGGCCACCGCGGTGAACTGCGAGGTCTGCCCGGGACGCAGCGCGCCGGTGGGGGTCGTCACCTGGACGGCCGCGACCGCGGTGCTCGACACGGGATCGCTCCCCTGGCACGCCACGAGCACCATGATCACGCCGAACCCGATCAGACGTTGCACGACACCTCCAGGATTGAACCCCGCCGTGACACCCCGTACCCGACACGCGGTCGTCCGGCCCCCCTGAAAGCTATCGGCCGCCGGTGGGCCGCGGTGTGCCTAACCGCACTGGCCGCCTGCACCGGCGAGGGCACCGCCCCGCCGGCGCCGGTGGCGTCGGTGACCGTCACGCCCCTGACCACGTCCCTGTCGCCGGGCCAGACGGCGC
>JABWBJ010000310.1 GCA_013360595.1 Gemmatimonadaceae bacterium
CGCGGGTCGCTTCGGGGCCGGCTGCGAGCCGGACCTGATGCGCGGCCTGCGCCTCCGCCCCGGCCAGCGGGAGTGTGACCGTGAACGTACTGCCCCGGTGGAGCCTGGACTGGACGGTGAGGGACCCGCCGTGGGCCTGGGCGATCCACTGGCTGATGGAGAGCCCGAGGCCGAAACCGCTGCGCTCCCCCTGCCGCGACCGGACGCGATCGGCGCGGTAGAAGCGGTCGAAGATGTTCGGCAGGTCCACGGCGGCGATGCCGATCCCGGTGTCCCGAACGCTGAACTTCGCTTCGTGCCCGCTCGCCACGAGCTGCAGCTCCACGTCCCCGCCCCGCGGCGTGTACTTGATCGCGTTCGTGATGAGGTTGAGGAAGAGCTGCCGAAGACGCGTCCGATCCCCGTCCACGACGCAGTTCTGCACGACGGGCATGGTGACGGTGAGCCCGGCGTCTTCGCCGAGAATGAGCGCGGTCTCGAAGACGTCGCGGGCCAGCGGCTCCAGCTCGACCGGTTCGCGCAGGAGATCGAACCGGCCCTCGTCCGCGCGGGCCAGGGTGAGAAGGCTCTCGACCAGATCGGCCATTCGCGTGGTCTCGTGGAGCGCTTCCTCGAGCGCGACCAGCTGTTCAGTGCTGCCGGCCGGCGCGTGCATGGCGCGCTCGACGTCCGCGCGGAGGACGGCGAGCGGCGTCTTGAGCTCGTGGCTGGCATCGGCCGTGAAGCGCCGCAGGGCGGCAAAGGACATCTCCAGGCGGCTGATCATCTCGTTGAGCTGGATGGTCAGGCGCGACAGCTCCCGCGAGCCCTCCTCGAGGGGGAGGCGGCGGTGCAGGCTGCGGCCGTCGGAGATCTCCACGACTTCCCTGGTGAGGCGCTCCACGGGTTCGATGGCCCGGGACGCGATCATCAGCGCCCCGCCGACGGCCAGTGCCAGGATGAGCGGGCTCACCATCAGCGCCGTGCCGAGCAGCTCCAGCAGCGATCGCGAGACATCGGCAAGGGGGACGGCGACGACGACGCGCAGCACACGGCCATTCGGAAGCACCAGCTGCTGCTCCACCAGGGCCGCTGGTCCGTCCAGCGGAATGGTGGTGGATGGCGCTCCTGCGCGGAGCTTCCGCAGTCCCTCGTTGACCGCCTCGACGATGTTGCTGTCAGTGAGCAGCCCGGCCGCCGGAGGCGACGAGTAGATCGCCGTGAAGCTGTCCATGACCCAGATATGACCGGGGAGGACGTTGAGCAGTTCGCTCAGCACCCTGGCCGTCAGCGGCTCCCCCCGCACCGCCGACCGGCGGAGGATCTCCTGCGCCACGAGGGCCCGCTCCTGCGCCAGCGCCGCGGCGTTCTCGTCGGCCCCGGCCCGGCGAGCCACGTAGTACGCCAGCACGAACACCAGCATCGCGCCCATCAGCAGGAGCGAGAAGCGAGTGGCCAGCCAGGCGCGGAGGGACATGGTGAACAGGGTACAGGGTTCGGGGTTCGGGGTTCAGGGAGGGGTTCAGGGTTCAGGGTTCAGGGTTCAGGGTTCAGGGTTCAGGGTTCAGGGTTCAGGGTTCAGGGTTCAGGGTTCAGGGTTCAGGGTACAGGGTTCAGGGTTCGGGGCTCGGGGAGGGACCCAGCCGTCCAAGTGCCCCCCCTTTCCCCTCCTTTCCCTCCCCGTACCCTGTACCCCGTACCCTGTACCCTACTTGATCACATATCCCACACCACGGACGGTCGTGATCAGCTTCCGGTCCCGGCCGGCATCGATCTTCTTGCGCAGGTGGTTGATCACCACGTCCACGATGTTCGTCCCGGGGTCGAAGTGGTATCCCCAGGCGTATTCCGTGATCAGCGTCCGGCTCATCACCCGCCCGGCGTGACGCATCAGATACTCCAGCACCGCGAACTCCTTGGGCGTCAGCTCGATCAGCGCCCCGCCCCGCCGCACCTCGCGCGTGTCGCGGTTCAGCTCCAGATCCGCCACCTTGAGCACCGCTGACGCCATCGCCTTCGGCCGGCGCGACAGGGCCTCCACCCGCGCCAGCAGTTCCTCGAACGCGAACGGCTTGGTGACGTAGTCATCGGCGCCCGACCGGAAGGTCCGCACCTTGGCGTCCACCGCGTCCTGCGCCGTCAGCACCAGCACCGGCGTTTCGAGCCCCTTCGCCCGCAGCGACTGCAGCACGTCCAGCCCCGACTTGCCCGGCAGCCGCATGTCGAGGATCACCACGTCGAACGATTCGGACGACGCGACCCGTTCGCCTTCCTCGCCGTTCGTGACCAGCGAGACGCGAAAGCGCTGCTCCTCAAGCCCCCGGCGAATGAACCCGCCGACGGTGGGGTCGTCCTCGATGACCAGTACGTTCATGCCGCGCCCTCCACCGGATCGCGGCGCGGCGCCCGGGCGTTGGGGAGGAGGACGCGAAACGTGCTCCCGGCCCCGGGCGCCGAGTCGACCTCGATGCGGCCGCCGTGTCCGGCGATGATCGAGTAGCAGATCGACAGGCCGAGCCCGGTGCCGCGCCCGGGCGGCTTGGTGGTGTAGAACGGCTCGAAGATCTTCGGCAGCTCTTCGCGCGGGATCCCGCTCCCGGAATCGATGACCTCCGCGATCACCGCCTCGGCGTCGCTCACCCCCCGGCGGGTGCGGATCGTGATGACGCCGGCTTCGGGCATCGCGTCGGCGGCATTGATGAGGAGCGCCATGAAGACCTGGATCAGCTGCTCGGCGTTGGCGCCGACCGGCTCCAGTTCGGGGTCGAGAATGGTCTGTACCCGGAGCCGCTTGAAGCGCGCGTGATGCTTCACGAGGAACAGCGTCTGCTCCACCACCGCGTTGATGCTCGTGGGCTTCTGTTCCCCCGACTTCGGACGCGAGAAGGTGAGCAGGCCGTCGATGATCCGTTTGCAGCGCTGGACTTCCTGGTCGATGATGCGCGTGAACTCGTCGGCCTGCGCGGGCACCGCGCACCCGTCGCGCCGCAGATCGTCCAGCCGGAGCGAGAGGCTTTCGGCGCAGGCGGCAACCGTGGCCAGCGGGTTGTTGATCTCGTGCATGACGCCGGCCGCCAGCTGCCCGATCGCCGCCAGCTTCTCGGACTGCGCCCAGCGTTCCTGCGCCTCCGCCCATTCCGTGATGTCCTCGCCCACGGAGATGACGTGGGTCACCACCCCGTCATTCAGCCGCATCGGGATCTTGGTGATCCGGTACGTGCGCCGCGCCCCCGACGCGTCCGACTCGATGTTGAACTGCTGGATCCGTCCCGACTCGAAGACCTCGTCGAACTCGGCCTTGAGCGACTCGGCCGGCTGCCGGTGGAGCACGTCGAAGATCGGGCGGCCGATCACCTGGTCCCGTGACACCCCCTGGTAGCCGGTCTCGCGGTTCCGGTTCCAGGCCTGGACGCGATACTCGCGATCGACGACGTAGAGCCCCAGCGGGAGCGAATCGATGACCCGGGCGATGAACCGGCGCTCGGCCTCGACCTGCCGGGCGGTCCGGGCAACCTCGCCGGTGAGCCGATGGACGTCCTCGGCGTGGACCAGCTCAGGCGCGAGGAGGTTGGCCACGATCGACAGCAGGTCGCGCGCTTCCGGGGATGCCGGAAGGCCGGTCGCCGCCAGCACGCCGATGCCGTGCCCGGTGGACGAGAGGCGGTGCGCCACCACGGGCCCCTCGCCG
>JABWBJ010000311.1 GCA_013360595.1 Gemmatimonadaceae bacterium
AGCGCGGCAAGCGCGCGCAGCGGGAAGCCGGGTTGCGGGAGCGCGTACGGCGGCAGTGACGACACGAACCGGAATCTAGGCGCGGCGCGGCCCTCGGCAAACGCGTGGGGCGCCGCTACATTCGAATGATGCCGCTTCCCGCGAAGCACGGGCAGCCGCCCAGGTCGGTGCTGTGGGTTGACGACGAGGCCGAGCTCCTCGAACCGCACCGCCTCTTCCTCGCCGACAGGGGATACGACGTGGCGATGGCCACGAACGCGGACGACGCCGTGGAGATGCTCCGGCGCCGGTCGTACGACGTGCTGCTGCTCGACGAGCAGATGCCCGGGAAGAGGGGGCTCGACGCCTACCGCGAGGTGCGCGAGATCGCGCCGCAGCTGCCGGTGGTGATGGTGACCAAGAGCGAGAACGACGCCACCCTGCGCGAGGCGTTAGGCGCTGAGGTGAGCGACTACCTGGTGAAACCGGTGAACCCGCGGCAGGTGCTGTCGGTCGTGACGAAGCTGCTCGACGGGCCCAACCTCCGGCGGCAGGCCGTGGCGCGCGCGTTCGTCGAACGGTTCCGGGCCATGGAGATCGAGCGGTCCCGGGTCCTGGACTGGCGCGGATGGATCGAGCGCTACGATGAGCTGGTCCGCTGGGACCTCGACCTCGTGGACGCGGGGGAACGCGGGCTGCACGAGTCGCTCCGGGGCCTCGTGCCCGACATGCACCGGGAGTTCGCCGCCTTCCTGCAACGCCAGTACCCGGCCTGGCTGGAGCACCTGGACGGGGACCGGCCGCCGCTCTCGATCGACGTCGTCGGGGAGTTCGTGCTGCCCGTGCTGCGGCGCGACCCGGCCGTCATCCTGGTGGTCGTCGACTGCCTGCGGCTCGACCAGTGGCGGGTGCTGGAACCGGTCATCGCCCCGCTCTTCGAGCTCGAGACGACGCACTACTTCGCCGTGCTGCCGACGGCGACGCCGTACGCCCGCAACGCCCTCTTCGCCGGCCTCTTCCCGGGGGAGATCGCCGGCCGGTTCCCCGACTGGTGGGGGGAGCGCGACGACGAAACGCTCAACGCCCACGAGCGCGACCTCCTCGTGGCGCAGCTGCGGGAACTCCAGGTCTCCGCCTCCGTCCGGTACGAGAAGATCTCCTCGCCGTCCGACTCGGACGACCTTGAGCGCCGCCTCGCGACCGCGATCGGCCATGAGGGCGTGTCCGCGTTCGTCTTCAACTTCGTGGACCTGCTCACCCACGGCCGGAGCGAGAGCGCGATTCTCTACGAAGTCGCGCGCGACGAGATCGCGCTGCGGCAGCTCACCCTGCAGTGGTTCCAGCGCTCGGCGCTGCTGGCCCTTCTGCGCGAAGCGGCCCGCCGGCGCATCACCGTCGTGCTGACCAGCGACCACGGGTCCATTCACTGCGCGACGCCGGCCACGGTCTTCGCCAAGCGCGACGCGACGGCCAACCTGCGCTACAAGTTCGGCGAGGACCTGCGCGCCGAGCGGCCGGAGCACGCACTCCTGTTCCCGAATGCGGACCGGCTCCGGCTGCCCCGGCGGGGGCTGGGCGCCAACACGCTCCTCGCGGTCGGCGACACCTTCTTCGTCTATCCCACCAAGCTGCGCGAGTACCAGAGCCGGTACCGGGGCTCGTTCCTCCATGGCGGCGTGACGCCGGAGGAGGTCATCGTGCCGCTGGCGCTGCTGACGCCGCGGTGAGTTCGGCGCGGAGAGGCGGGCGATGGAGGTGACGCGACCGGCACCGGCGTCCGCCGGGTGGCGCCGCGGCCTCTATGCGCGGCTCCTCGCATTCGTCCGTCCCCACTGGTGGCGGATGACCGGCACCATCGCGTGCAACCTGGTCGCGGCCGTGCTCGATGTCTTCACGGTCACGCTGCTGATCCCGTTCCTCAGCGCGCTCTTCGGGACACCGCCGGTCGGACCCGTCGCCGACGTGCACCGGCAGCTCATCGGCCGGTTCCTCGACGAAGCGGACCGGATGGGATCGCTCCGCAACATCCTGCTGCTGATCATGGCGGCGGTCGTCGCCAAGAACCTCCTCATCTGGGTGAGCAGCCAGCTGGGGGCCACGCTCCAGGAGTACGTCACCCGCGACCTGCGGAACACGCTGTACGCCCACCTGCAGCGGCTGCCGCTCCCGTTCTTCACGCGGATGAAGACCGGACAGCTCCTGGCGCGGGTGCTGAACGACACCCAGCAGACCAAGGCCGTGATCACGGAGGCGGTGACGCGTTCGATCCAGAACGCGGCGGTCGTGCTGACCGCGATCGTGGTCCTGTTCCGGATCTCCTGGCAACTGACGCTGGTCGCGCTGGTGGTCGCCCCGCTGCTGATCGGCCTCCTGCAGCCCATCCTGCGCTCGCTCCGGCGCGGCCACCGGCGGCTCTCGAACCAGTTCGGCGACATGACGGCCGTCGTCCAGGAGGTCGTGAGCGGGATCCGCCTGGTGAAGTCATTCGGCGGCGAGGCCTGGGAGGAAGCGCGCTTCCGCGAGGCGAGCAACCGGTACGCGCGGGGCCTGCGGCGCGTCACGCGCCTGTCGCAGCTGGCCATCCCCATCACCGAGACGGTGGGGACGGCCGTGGCGGTGATCGTGCTCTGGGTCGGCGCGCGCCTGGTGCTCGAGGGCGGGACGATGGATGGGCAGACGCTGATCGGGTTCCTGGCCCTCGTGCTCCGCACCCTGCAGCCGCTCAAGCAGCTGTCGCAGGTGCCCACGGTCGCCGCCCAGTCGATGGCGGCCGCCGAACGGATCTTCGAGGTGCTGGACGCGGAGTCGGAGCAGGACCGCGACCGCGGCACGCGGGAGACCGCCGGCCTCGCGCAGGGGATCGAGTTCGACCACGTCACGTTCGCCTACGACGAGGCCCCGGTCCTCGACGACGTCTCGTTCGTGGCCCGCAAGGGAGACGTGACCGCGATCGTCGGCGCGAGCGGGTCGGGCAAGAGCACGCTCGTCGACCTGATTCCGCGCTTCCACGATCCGGTCCGGGGCCGCGTGCTGGTGGACGGCGTGGACGCCCGCGAACTGTCTCTCCGGTCGCTGCGCTCCCTGACGGCCATCGTGAGCCAGGATACCGTCGTGTTCAACGACACGGTGCGGAACAACCTGGCGTACGGCGCGGAGGGCCGGTACACGGAGGATCAGATCGTCGCCGCCGCACGCGCCGCGAACGCGCACGAGTTCATCCTGCAGCTCCCGGCCGGCTACGACACGCTGCTCGGCGAGCGCGGCACGCGGCTCTCCGGCGGGCAGCGGCAGCGGATCGCGATCGCGCGCGCCCTGCTGGTCGATCGGCCCATCCTGATTCTCGACGAGGCGACGTCGGCGCTCGACACGGAATCGGAGCGGCTGGTGCAGGAGGCCATCGACCGGCTCCTGCGCGGGCGCACCGTGTTCGTGATTGCGCACCGGCTGTCGACGATCGTGAACGCGACGCAGATCCTGGTGCTCGACCAGGGGCGGATCGTGGAGCGCGGCACGCACGACGACCTGCTGAAGCGCCGGGGGACGTACCACCGGCTGCATGTCCTGCAGTTCCCGCGAGGCGGCGAGGCGGCGTAATGGCTCCGCCGAAGAGGCCGCGCGTCCGGCACTGGGTGCAGTACATCGCGGGCCGGGCCATCCTTGCCGCTGCGGGCCTCGTGCCGT
>JABWBJ010000312.1 GCA_013360595.1 Gemmatimonadaceae bacterium
CGCGGTGGGCGTGGCGCCGGCGCCCCGCCGCCGGCGCGCGGCGCCGTCCGGATCCCGAACCTCGCCGCCGTGCAGGGAGAGCTCATGACGCTCTACGGCATCATCGAGGATTCGGACAACGCGCCAACGACCCAGGTGACCACCGCGGCGCGCACACGGCTGGCTCAGGCCAGAACGGCGCTGCAGGCGGTACGCCGCCTGGCGACGGTGATTCAGCGGCAGTGACTCGTGATCCGTGACTCGGCCCCCCCGTGCACGACATCGCCGAGTCATGAATCGGGACTTACGACTTCACGCCGTCAGCCCGATCTCGAACACGCCGTGGTACCGGGATCCGTGCTCCATGACGTCCATGAGCAGCTGGCGTCCGCCCTGGCGGAAGATGCCGTCCCGGTCGTTCGTCACCCGGCGCCCGGTCTTCTTCGAGTACGGCGGCAGCGCGAGCACCTTGTCGCTGAGCGCGTCGTCGAAGTAGAGCTGCGACGTGAACTCGCGGGCCTGGGCGGCCCCGCCGCTCCGGACCTTGAAGTGGATGTGGACGCAGCGACCCTCGTACCAGCCGGGGTAGATCGTGGTGAATCTGGCCACGCCGCCGGCATCGGTGACCTGGTATCCGCGCAGAAACTTCTGGCCGGCCGTGTTGAAGAAGCCGTTCATGTCGCGCACGTCCGAGTACACGCCCAGGGCGTCGCACTGCCAGAGGTCCACCATGGCGCCGGCGAGCGGCTCGCATCCGCCGTTCGCGACCCGGTAGACCCGCATCTCCAGGTCCAGCGGGGCTCCTTCGCTGACCCTGCCGCTGGATGGGTCGAGCCGGATGTCGGCGCGGTTGAGCTTCTCGTCCACGAAGTACGGCCCCTCGGTCTGGGCAGGCCTGACGACGCAGGCCGGGAGCCATCCGGGCGCCCCGGGGAGAGCGGTCAGCACGCGGTCGACCGCCGGCTGAGCTCGGAGGCGCGAGGCCACGGCGCCGGCGCCCGCGGCGCCGAGGAGCGCCAGCACCTCACGCCGAGTCAGGATACGTCCAATCTGCCGGTCGTCGTTGTCCATTGGCCCGCTCCGCGTGGGTGATGGTGAGGCCCTGTGACGCCTCCACGATCGTATTGTTAAGGAGACCCCCGGTCCAGACCGAACCATGCGACTCCGGCTGCACGGCATCCCCGTCACGATCCAGAACACGCGTCCGGACATCGCGACCGACGCCGTGATCGAGCGGCTCGACGAGGCGCTGGCCCTGATCGAACGCTACCAGCCCTGGCGGCTCGCGCACCTCCGGCGCGACGTCGGCGAGCTCCGTGTGATCCGCTTCCCGTGCCGCGGCGCCTGGATTCCGAACGAGGACGCGTGCGTCACGGAGCTCACCTTCCTGGCTCGCCGCGACATCACCGCGGCCCCGGTCGCCGCCTCCATCATCCACGAGGGCATGCATGCCCGCGTGGACGCGATGGGCGTGCATCCGCACCATCGCGACCGGCCGCGTGAGGAACGGCTCTGCCGCCGCGCCGAGCTCGAGTTCGGGCTGGCGTTGCCACCGGACCTTGGCGCCCCGGTGGTCGAGCGCGCCCGGGAGAGCCTCGGGCTCCAGGACCACGAAGTCGCCCCTTCGATCGATTGGACCGAGGCGCTGCTCCGGCAGCAACGGATCGACCAGGAGGCGAGTCGGTAGGGACCCCCGCGCCCCAATCAGAGATCCGCGGGCCTCTCATCGCTCACTACTCCCATCGCTCATCGCTCATCGCTCATGAAGATCCACAGCCGCGAACTGGGTCTCGTCCTCGCCCAGCAGCTCGGGGACGTCGAGGACCTGCACTACGGGCTGTGGGATGCCGACCTTCCGCTCACGTTCGCCAACCTGCGCGAAGCGCAGCAGCGCTACTCGAACATGCTGCTGGCCGAACTGCCGCCGGCCGCCGGCGCGAAGGTGCTCGACGTGGGGTGCGGGACGGGTCATCTGATCCGCCAGATGCTGCAGCGGGGCTACGAGGCCGACGGCGTGATCCCCTCGCCCGACCTCGGCGCGCTGGTGCGGCGGCGGATCGGCGACGTGGGCGGCTACCGGCCGCGGATCTTCGAGTGCCGCTTCGAGGACTTCCCCGTGGCGGAGCATCGCTCGTCGTACGACGTCGTCCTCTTCAGCGAGAGCTTTCAGTACATCCGCCCGGCGGACTCCCTGCCCCGCGTGCAGGCGATCCTCAGGCCCGGCGGCACGCTGATCATCTGCGACTTCTTCAGGACCGCCGCGCACGGCGACGGGGGGCCGGGAGACCGCAGCTTCGGCGGCGGGCACCGGTACGCCGACTTCGTGGAGACGATGGCGCGGTTCCCGTTCCAGCTCGTCCGGGACGACGACATCACGACGCGCGTGAGCCCCAATCTGCGGCTGCTGAACGACTGGCTGATGCAGCGGGCGCGGCCGGCGGCGCTGACGATCAACCGGTACCTCGCCTCGAACTACCCGCTGTCGACGCGCCTTGCGCGATGGCTCTTCCGGAAGCGACTGCGCAAGCTCGAGTACAAGTACTTCTCCGGGCACCGGAGCCCCGAGACCTTCGAGCGCTACAAGACCTACCACCTGCTCGTGTATCGGCTCCCGGCGTGAGCGCTATACGCGCCGCGGAACCGTTGCGCTGCAAGGCGCGGACGCCTCGTACCGCTCGCCTTAACGCGCCCCTGTCGCGCCTCGTCCCGTGGACGAGCGCCGTGACACGGTCGGCGCTGTCCATCCGTACAGGTGGTGCGCCTGTTCCGCCGCCCGCCGCACCCCTAGAATCAGGCGTCCCTTCGCCTCCACATGTCCGGCCACGACCTATTCGAGAGCGACCTCCGGCGCGCCCTGGGTGACGCATACGTCATCGAGCGGGAGCTGACGGGGAGCGGCATGAGCCGCGTGTTCGTGGCGATGGAGCAGTCGCTCAACCGCCGCGTGGTCGTGAAGGTCCTGCCACCCGATCTCGCCGCGGGCGTCAACCGCGAACGATTCCGCCGCGAGATCCAGCTGGCCGCGCAGCTCCAGCACCCGCACATCGTGCCGCTTCACGCGGCCGGATCGGCGGGCGACCTCCTCTACTTCACGATGCCGTTCATCGAGGGCGAGTCGCTCCGGCACGCCCTCCACGAGGGCGTCCGCTTCTCGCCGCGGGAGGTCGTGCGGATCCTGCACGACGTGGCCGACGCGCTGGCCTACGCCCATTCGCGCGGCGTCATCCATCGCGACATCAAGCCGGGGAACGTGCTGCGCAGCGGCGCGCACGCGGTGGTGACCGACTTCGGCGTGGCGAAGGCGATTTCGGCCGCGCTCCCCGCGGTCGGGATGACGACCAGCGGAATGGCCATCGGGACCCCGGCCTACATGGCGCCGGAACAGCTGGCGGGAGACCCCGCCGCCGACCACCGGGTGGACATCTACGCGGTCGGCCTGCTGGGGTACGAGCTGCTGGCCGGGGAGGCGCCGTTCAAGGCGTCATCGCCGCAGGAAACCATGGCCGCGCAGCTCACGCGCGCGCCGGAGTCGATCGCCAAGCGCCGTCCCGATGCGCCGCCGGCGCTGGCGTCGCTGCTGACCCGGTGCCTGGCCAAGAACCCCGCCGACCGGCCGCAGACGGCCGAAGAGATCGTGCGCCTCCTGGACGCGCTCGACGTTTCGTCAGGCGCGATGGCG
>JABWBJ010000313.1 GCA_013360595.1 Gemmatimonadaceae bacterium
GCCGCGGGTCGCCGAGCAGGGGCCAGTTGGAGGCGTATCGGCGGAGCATGCGCCAGCGGTCCGCGCGGGTGAGGACGGGGAGGGCGGCGTTGAGCTGCGCGAGTCCGCGGATCGCATCGGCGCGGCGGACGCGGCGGAACGCGACGTCCTCGAGGTCGAGAAAGACGAATCGCGTCGGGCCATCGGCGAGGATGTTGTTCGCCTTGAGGTCGCGGTGGACGGCGCCGCGGGCGTGGAGGTGCCGGACCAGGGCGGCGAGGGCGTCGAGGAAGGGGCGGCGGTCGCGGAGTGCGGGGACGTCCTCCCGGCAGTAGCGGTCGAGAGGTTTGCCCGGATGCGCCCTGGAGATGACGAGCGCCCGTCCGCGTCCCTCCAGGAGGGCGATTCCCTCCGGGGCCGGGAGCCTTCGGACGGCCAGCCCGTGCGCCCCGATCCAGGCCGCCCTGGCCCGGGTTCCCCGAATCCAGGCCCGGAGGGCCCGCAACGGCCCCGCGGAGGGCCATTCCTTGATCCACGCGTCGTCGATCCGGGTGATGCGGCGGCTGTCCAGCGACTTCAGCGCCTGCCCCGCGGCGCAGGCCGCGTCGTGGCGGGCGACCCGCGGCGCACCGTCAGCGTCTCCATCTCCATCCGCATGGCCGACGGGGCCAGGAACCCGTCCACGCGCGTGAAGTTCGTTCCCCGCTGCCGCAGCAGCTCGTAGTGGTCGCGCCGCGCCTCCTCGGCCTGCTCGCGGATCCGCCCCTCGGTCACCCCGTACTTGCGCAGCACGCGGGCAAAGATCTCCAGCGACGTCTCGAACTCCTCCGGCACCACCTCGTTGGCGCCTAACGTATACAGCTCCTCGATGTCCGACACGTAGCGCGTCCGGGCCACGATGTGGATCTTCGGGTTCAGGTGCCGCGCCACGACGATCCCGCGCTTCTCATCCTGGTGCGACGCGATCGCGAACACGAGCATCCGCGCCCGCCGGATGCCGATCCGCTCCAGCACCTCGCCGCGCGTGCCGTCGCCGAAGAAGATCGGCTCGCGGTCCAGCCGCGCGTCGCGCACCTTCTGCCCGTTGGAGTCCATGATCGCGTACGGGATCCCGGCGCTGCGCAGCGCCCGGGCCAGGTTCCGCCCGTTGAGGCCGTACCCGACGATGATCACGTGGTCCGTGAGCGGACGCGCCGCCCGCACCTCGCGCGTGGCGAACTCCATGGTCGGCGACATCCGGCGTTCCAGGAGCTTCTCGGCGATCGCCGGCGCCGCCCCGACCAGGAAGGGCGCGGCGATCATCGACACGATGGCCGCCCCGAGAAACACCTGGTACTCGGCCCCCGCCAGCAGGCCGAGGGTCCCGGCCACGCTGGCGAGGACGAACGAGAACTCCCCCACCTGCGCCAGCCCGAGCCCGGCGATGATCCCGGTCCGCGCCGACCGCCTGACGAATCGCACGACCGCGTACCCCGCCACGGCCTTGAGCACGATCGCCCCCATCGCGACGCCAAGCACCAGGACCGCGTTCGACGCGAAGAACCGGACGTCGAGCAGCATCCCGATCGACGTGAAGAAGATCCCGCTGAACGTGTCCCGGAACGGCAGCACGTCGGACAGGGCCTGCAGTCCGTACTCCGACTCGGACACGATGAGCCCGGCCAGGAAGGCCCCCAGCGCCAGCGACAGCCCGAAGCGCGACGTCAGGAACGCCGCGCCGAGGCCGATGGCGAGGACACAGAGCGTGAAGATCTCCTGGTTGCGCAGGTTGGTGACCCGCTCGAGCAGCTTCGGCACGATGAACCGGCCGCCGAGCACGAGGCCGCCGGTCACGAGCGCGGTCACGCCCACCGCGCGCACGACCGCCATCGGCCCCTGCTCCGTCCCGGCCAGCAGCGGCAGCAGGACCATGAGGGGCACGACGCAGAGATCCTGGAACAGGAGGATCGCGACGGCGACGCGCCCGTGCGGCGAGTCGAGTTCGCCGCGGTCGGCGTAGATCTTGAGGATGATCGCCGTTGAGGAGAGGGCGATGAGCGCTCCCCAGAGGATGGCGTGGTTCCCCGGCAGTCCGGCCAGGAGCGCGACCACGGCGACGACGGCGATTGTGCCGACCATCTGGATGGTGCCGCCCTGGAAGACGTAGCGGCCCATCTTCACGATCCGCGACAGTGAGAGCTCGAGTCCCACGGCGAAGAGCAGCAGCACGGACCCGATCTCCGCCAGTTCGGTCACGCTGTGGACGTCGCCCACCAGGCCGAGGGCGTGCGGCCCGATCACGATCCCCGTGAACAGGAACCCCACGAGGGTGGGAATCCTGAGCCGGTGCGCGAGCATGACCGCCGGGATCGCGACCGCGACTAGCACGACGAGGTCCCGCAGGATGGGGATATCCGACACGGGACAGAAGATACAGTGCTGCGGGCTGCGTGCTGCCTTCTGGGGCTGCCACTGCTTGCTGGTGCTGGGGCTGGTGCTGGTGCTGGTGCTGGTGCTGGTGCTGGTGCTGGTGCTGGTGCTGGGGGCTGGAGCTGGGCTGGGGCTACTCCGGCGCCGGAGCTGGCCGCCCGTTTGGGGGGACCGCAGTCTCTACTCCAGGGCAGCGCTCTGATCGCCCGGAATCATCGCCCACTCGACTCGAACGCCGCCACGAGTCGGTCAAACCGCCCCTGCAAACGGAACCCCCGGCCAGACCGCGCCGGGGGTTCGTTCTCGTGGTGGAGTGCCTACGACGCCAGCCGGCGGCGCAGCTCCGGCACCTTCGACCGGAAGTTCCGCGACAGCGTCAACTGCTCTCCGCTCGACGTCACCAGCGTGAAGTCTCCCGTGCGCCGCGAGTGCAGCTCACGGATCACGTCCCGGTTCACGATCACCGACCGGTGGATCCGCACGAAGCGCGACGGGTCCAGCTCCTTCTCGAACGACGTGAGCGTGCCCCGCACCGTGTACACCTCGCCGGGCGTGTGGAATCGCACGTAGTTCCCGAACGCCTCGAGCCACGTGACTTCCGCCACGTCGAGAAACAGGATCCGACTCCGCGACCGCACCACGATGCGGTCGAGGTACGGCGAGGCCGCCGGCACGGGACGCGACGCCGGCGCTCCCGAAACGGGACCGCCCTCCCGCTCGGCCAGGACCAGCGGCACGCGGACGTCCGCCACGCGCCCGCCCGGCGTCGCTGCCGACGGCTGGGGTCGCGTGAAGGACGTGGGGGTGAACGACCGACCATTCAGGGTCATTTTCGGTCCTCCTTTGGGGATGGGGAAACGGATACACCACGGGCCCGACAGGTGGGCGACACCCGGGACCACCCACACACTGACACGAAAGGGCGCCGGTCGCCCGGCGCCCTTCCGGCAACCGTGCCACAGGGTGACCAGCCGTCCCGTCAGGGGCGTGAGACGACGGCCACCTCCCGCTTCACGCGGTCGATGGACGCACGGATCTCCCGGGCCGCCGCCCGCATCGGCGGGGTGGGCGGGTATAAAGTCCCCTGCTGCGCCCCGCTGCCGTTGAAGCTGTTGTACAACTGCAGGAGCCGCCCCTGGGCCGGCACCAGCTGCTGCACGAACGCCTGCTCCGAGCGCGTCAGGCGCGCTACCGCCGAGTCCGCCTGAGTGCGCGCCGCGCTACCGGCCGCGGCGCCGTCACGTCGCGCGATCAGGTCCTGGCGCGCG
>JABWBJ010000314.1 GCA_013360595.1 Gemmatimonadaceae bacterium
CCGCCGGCGCGGCCGCAGGGCGATGAGCGCGCGGATCGCCCGCGACGTGCCGGCCTTGGCCCGCGCCTCCAGCGCGTTCCCGCCCAGCACGAAGGCGATGATGATGATGACCGCCTCGTAGTAGACATCGGCCGCCATGCCGCGCGACGTAAAGACGCCGGGCGCGATCGTGGCGAACGCCGAAAACGCGAAGGCCGACCCCGTCCCGATCGCGATGAGCGTGTTCATGTCCGCCGCGCGGTGGCGCAGCGACTGCCAGGCGCGAACGTAGAATGGCCGGCCGGCCCAGACCATGACCCAGGCCGTCAGGGCCAGCAGGAACCACGACACCGCCGCCACCGGAATGGCATACAGCCAGGGCATCGCGGACCGGAGCAGCGGATCGAGCCACGACATCGTCCACCGCATCACCGGATCGGCGGTGCCGGACCCGTGGTGCGCGAGCGCTGCCATGACGGGCATCGACGCCACCATCGCCACCACGCCCGCCGCCAGCGCCCCGATCGCCTTGCGGCGGAGGTCGCGGACCTCACCGGCCCGCGCCGCGTCCTGCGCTTCCTGCTCCTCCACCGCCGTGCGCTCGTCGACGGGCAGCTCGGCCCCGTATCCGGTCCCCCGGATCTTCTCCACGAGCGCCGGACCATCCACGACCTCCGGGTCGAAGCGGACGGTCGCGGTGTTCGTCATCAGGCTCACCGTGGCCTCTTCAACGCCCGGCGTGCGCTCGAGCACGCGCTGTACCCGCGCCTGGCAGGCGGCGCACGTCATCCCCGAGACCGGAATGTTGAGCCGAACGGCGTGACGCGCCTCCGCAGGAGGGGCCGACGCAGCCATGGGCTAGATCCTCTCGGTCGCTTCGTAGCCGGCGTCGCCAATGGCGTCCACCAGCGCCCCGACGCTCACCAACTCCTCTTCGTGCGACACCACCGCCGATCCAATGCCCACTTCATCCACGCGGACCCCGGGCAGGGCGGTGAGCGCCTCGCGGACGGCATGGATGCAGTGTCCGCAGCTCATACCGGAGATGTGGAATCGGGTGGTCTTCATGGGCAGCGGGATGAGCGGATGAGAGATGCGCGGCCAGCCAGCCGCTGCCTATTCTATATACCCCCTCCCCCTATATCAAGGCCCTGGGCTGTAGCCGGCCGCCTCCAGGGCTGCCAGGACCTGCGAACGGATGGCACTGGGCAGCTCCGACCGCTCCCGCATCCGGGAGAGCGCGTCCAGGAACCGCCGGTCGAACTCCGCGTGCCGAAGACAGTCCTGGCAGATCTCGAGATGGTGCTCGATCTCCAGCATCCGGGGCTCGTCGAGTTCCTGGTCCAGGTAGTCCCAGAGATGGCGAACGGCGGTCAGGCAGTCGATGTCCCGGATCGGTTCACGCATCGCGCGCCCTCCGCGTTTCGGCCGCGGAGCGCAGGCCGGCGTCGAGTGCGAATCGGTGCAGGCGCTGCTGGAGTTGGCGCCGCGCCCGGAAGAGGCGGGAGCGGACGGTCCCGATCGGCACGCCCAGGACGGCTGCGGCGGCTTCGTACGACTGGTCCTCGAGGTCCACGAGGATGACGGCGGAGCGGAATGGTTCGTCGAGCTCGGCAACCGCGCGATCGAGCGCCGGGCCGAGGTCCGCCGTCGCGAGCAGGCGGTCGGCTCCGTCGTCGATCATGCTCCGGTGCTCCCGAGCCGCGGCCACGGCGTCGGCATCGGCGTCCGTCACCTCAACCTCGAGGCGCGTGCGCTGCCGCATGCGCAGAAACGCGTTTCGGCAGATGGTGAAGAGCCACCGCCGGCAGTCGCTCCCGGGCTCGAAGGTGTGCCACGATCGGTACGCGCGAAGGAAGGTCTCCTGGACGATGTCCTGGGCGTCCGCCGGCTCGCGGGTGAGCGACAGCGCAAACCGGTAGACGTCGTCCATCCACGGGATGGCGTCCCGCGTGAAGCTGTCGTCCTTCGACGATCCGCCGTCGCGGCGGTCGGCCATCTGTGGCATCAAGCCCTGGGAGAAGAGGTCGGTTCCCGGCGCGCCCGGCGACCATCTGAAAGTCGCCCGTCCGGAGCCACGGCGCGAGGGTCGACGGATGCTCCTCGCGACCCGCCACAGTAACTTGCCACGAACCCGGACCCACGCCGATGAGCCCGCCTCCCGCCGACCTGCGCCGCGACTACGCCCGGACCTCGCTGGACGTCTCGGACGTCCGTCGCGACCCGCTGGACCAGTTTCGCCAGTGGTTCGACGAGGCCCGCGAGGCCGGCCTCCTCGAACCGAACGCGATGACGCTCGCCACCGCCACGCCGGACGGGGCGCCGTCCGCCCGCGTGGTCCTGCTCAAGACGGTCGATGCCCGCGGCTTCGGCTTCTTCACCGATTACCGGAGCCGGAAGGCGCTGGAGCTCGAGGCCAACCCGCGCGCCGCCCTCGCATTCGCCTGGCTGGAGATGGAACGCCAGGTGCGGATCGAGGGGACGGTCGTGCGCATGAGCGCCGAGGAATCGGCCGGGTACTTCGCGTCTCGCCCGTTAGGCTCGCGCCACGGAGCGTGGGCCTCGGTGCAGAGCGCGGTCATCCCGGGACGGGCCTGGCTCGAGGCCGCGGTCCGGGAGGTCGAGACACGCCACGCCGGCGGGAACGTCCCCCTGCCGCCGCACTGGGGAGGCTACATCGTCGCCCCGGCCGCGTACGAGTTCTGGCAGGGCCGTCCGAGCCGGCTCCATGACCGGGTCCGGTACCGGCGGGACGGCGCCTCGTGGGTCATCGAGCGGCTGGCGCCGTAGACGGAGACCCGCGGATCGCGCCGCCTGCCGCCCGCGCCGACCGCAACGAAGCCGCGCCGGCCCACGCGCTCGAGCGCCTACCCCTCCCAGCGGTGATCGGCCGACGCTTCCCGGAGCAACTTCTCGTACGACGCATAACGAGTCGGGGCGATGTTCCCCGAGTCGAGCGCCGTGCGCACGGCACATCCCGGCTCGGCGAGATGCCGGCAGTCGCCGAAGCGGCACCGGTCCCTGAGCGCCCGGAGTTCCGGGAAGCACCCGTCGAGGCCGTGCCCCGGTATCCCCCAGAGCCCGATCTCCCGCAGTCCCGGCGTGTCCATGACAAACCCGCCGTCGGGTAACGGGTGAAGGTGGGCACCGACGGTCGTGTGCCGCCCCTTGTTGACGGACTGGCTGATCTCGCCCACGCGGAGTTCGAGTCCCGGATACATGGCATTGAGCAGGGAGGACTTCCCGGCGCCCGACGGACCGGTGAGGGCGGACGTCCGGCCGCGCAGCGCGTCGTGCAGCGCCGCCAGGCCGTGGCCGGTGCGGCAACTCGTCAGGTGCAGCGGGTAGCCGATCGCCTCGTAGACGCCGAAGAGGGCCCGCCCTTCCGCCTCGTCGGCCAGGTCCACCTTGTTGACCACCACCCGCGCCGCCAGCCCGTTGGCCTCGGCGATGACCAGGAACCGGTCGAGCATCGCCGGGTGCGGTTCCGGTTTGCGGAGCGCGAAGACCACGACCACCTGGTCGATGTTGGCGGCGATGACGCGCTCGCCCCGGGCGCGTCCCGGGTTGCGGCGCGCCAGGCGCGACCGTCGCTCCAGGATCTCGGCGATCGACCACCCGCCGCCGCGCACGTCGCGTCGC
>JABWBJ010000315.1 GCA_013360595.1 Gemmatimonadaceae bacterium
GGCGGGCCTCGACGCGACGCTGGCCGCGCTCCGCGCCGGGAAGCGCGTGGCGCTCGCGAACAAGGAAACGCTCGTCGTGGCCGGCGAACTGGCGACCCAGGCGGCCCGCGAGGGCGGCGGGGAGATCGTCCCGGTGGACTCCGAGCACTCGGCGATCCTGCAGTGCCTGACGGGACGACCGGCCGATCAGGTGCGGCGTCTGATCCTGACCGCTTCGGGTGGACCGTTCCGCGACTGGAGCCGGCAGCAGCTGGAACACGCCACGCTCGAGGACGCGCTGCGCCACCCGACGTGGCGGATGGGTCGGAAGATCACCGTGGACAGCGCGACCCTCGCCAACAAGGCGCTGGAGGTGATCGAGGCGCACTTCCTCTTCGGTCTTCCCTACCAGGCCATCGACATCGTGGTGCACCCGCAGAGCGTGGTGCATTCGATGGTCGAGTTCGTGGACGGGAGCGTGCTGGCCCAGGTGGGGGTGCCGACGATGGAGCTGCCGGTGCTCTACGCGCTCACGCACCCGGAGCGGATCGCCGAGCCGGCGATTGCGCCCTTCGACCCCGTTGCGTCCTCTCCGCTGACCTTCGAGCGGGTCCGGCTCGACGATTTCCCGGCGCTCCGGCTGGGCATCGAGGCCGGCCGGACCGGCGGCGCGGCGCCCGCGGTCTTCAACGCGGCCAACGAGCAGGCAGTTGCGCTGTTCCTCGACGGGGCGCTTTCATTCGTGGACATTCCGCGGGCGATCGCCGCGGCACTGGACCGGCTCGGGGGATTGCCCGGTGGGACGCGCGAGGCGCTGCTGGAGGCCGACGCCGCGGCTCGCCGGCACGTCCTTGGCCGCTACTGAGGCGCCGTGAAGAATCGCGCCCCCCCCCTGAACCCCGAACCCCGAACCCTGAACCCTCCCCCTGATGCTCTCCTGGCTCGCCCCCATCCTCGTCTTCGGCCTCGTGGTCCTGGTCCATGAGCTCGGCCACTTCATGGCCGCCAAGTGGCTGGGGGTGTATGCGCCGCGGTTTTCGATCGGGTTCGGGCCCGCGCTCTGGCGGCGGCGGTTCGGGGAGACGGAGTACATCGTGGCCGCGCTGCCGTTAGGCGGCTACGTCCGGATGGCGTCCCGCGAGGACGAGGCCACCGCGTTCCTGGAGGGCGGGAGCGAGCAGCCGAAGGTGCCGGCGGTGGGCGCGAGCTCGTCGCCCACGATCACCGGCGAGCACCACGCCGTCGCCGCGCGGCCGAAGGACTGGGACGCGGAGGCGATGATTCCGTTCGGGCCGAAGCCCGTGCCCGAAAACCGGTGGTTCGAGTCGAAGCCGCTCTGGGGGCGCCTCGTGATCATGTCGGCCGGCGTGATCATGAATGCCGTGCTGGCGATCGTCGTCTCCACCGGTCTTTACGCCGGGTACGGGCGCGCCTACATCCCCGCGGTGGTCGACTCCGTGGTGGCCGGGCGGCCCGCCGAGCGCGCCGGGCTGCTGCGGGGCGACAGCATCGTGGCGGTTGACGGGGCGCCCGTGCGCCGCTGGAGCGAGGTCACCGAGCGGGTCAGCCAGTCGGCGGGTCGTGAACTGGTGTTCGAGGTGGTCCGCGGGGGCGCGCCGGCCACCGTGCGCGTGACGCCCGAGCTCACGCCCGATACGAGCGACATCGGCACGCTGGTGCAGGTGGGCCGGATCGGCGCCGCATCGACGCGGAGCATTGCCCGCGAGCGCCTCGGGCTGGGCGAGTCGGTCGTCGCTGGATGGAACAGCACCTGGGCCATGGGGACCGCGGTGATCCGGGTAGTTGGCGGGCTCGTGACGGGGAAGGTGAGCGTCTCGCAGCTCGGCGGGCCGATCACCATTGCCCGGACCTCGGTCGAAGCGGCACGGTCGGGGCTCGAGACGCTGTTCTCGCTGATCGCGTTCCTGAGCATCAACGTGGCGGTGCTGAATCTGTTGCCGATACCGATCCTGGACGGTGGCCAGATTCTCATCAACGTGGCGGAGGGCGTGAAGGGGAGTGCCTTCAGCGCCCGGACGCGCGAGTACATCCTTCGGGCCGGGCTCGTGGCCATCGCGCTCCTGTTCGCGCTGGTCATGTTCAATGATGTGAAGGGGCTGGTGGGGTTGTTCCGGTGAGGCGGCGCTGGTGGCTGCGTGCTCCCTGCTGGGGCTGCCGCTGGAGGCTGGAGCGGCTGCTGGGGCTGGTGCTGGGGCTGGCGCTGGGGCTGGCGCTGGGGCTGGTGCTGGGCGCCAGGCCCGCGGAGGCGCAGTTCCGGGGTGTGCGGTTCGAGATCACGCAGGTGGGCGACACGACATTCCGCTTTCCGCGCGGTACGGCCGGATGGGTGAAGCCGGGCGAGACGGGAATCGCGGTGGATCCGCGGCGGCGGGACGTTCTGGTGGCGCGTTTCCGGGTTCTGCGCGTGGACTCGGGGCTGGTGACGGCCGTCGTGACGGGTCAGACCACGCGCGTGGCCACGGAGCACATCGCCGTCATGACGGAGCCGTCGCGGCCGTGGTATCGGTCGCTCACCTTCTGGGTGGGGGCGGCCCTCGGGGCGGCGGGAGGGTTCCTGCTGGGGAGTCGGTAATCGGCGCACGGCCGGTGCGGGATGATGGCATTGGGCGGATCTGATCCCGGCGTGTGCCGACGACCGTATCGAACTCGGCCGCGACACCCTGGCTGACCTGCAGCTCGCCCACCTGAATGCGGGTTCCGACCGAGTTGCCGAAGATCGAGAGCAGGACCGACGACAGGCGTTCATTCGCCGGCCTGGTCACCGCGATCACCCGGCTGTCGATCGCGACACCGCAACGCCCGTCGGGGAACAGCTGCAGAACCACGTCGGCCCACTGTCCCGACTGCAGGCTGGCGGGTGCGGGGATTTCGGTGCTGTGACGCAGACTCACCAGACCGATTGAATCGCGCGCGGTCGAGGACTCCGTGGGGGGCGGGTAGTAGAGGGCGCAGCTCTCCCAGTCCCCCGCGATGCCTGGAATTCCCCACAGGTAGGCCCGTTCGTGACTCCACTTGCGGAGGGCCTCGAAGTTGACGTTCGCGGAGAACTCGATGGCGATGTACTGCCACTGACGACTCGAGATCGGCGCGGCGATGCGCGCGCGCACGTTGACCCCCCGCGTGCCATCGAGCGGCGCCGCGAGATACACCCCGCTGTGATACCTGCCGTTCCCACCCAGGGTGAGGACCGAGTCGGCCGCGGCCGGCCTCGGATCGCCGAACGGTCGCCAGCGCGCCATGCCATCTGCCCAGTGCTCGATGAGCAGGGTTGACGCGCGGCTCGGCTGACCGGCGAGCGTGGCCGTGTCCACGCGCCACCCGCCAGTGCTCACTTCGACCCTGGCAGGCGGCCCTCGGCGTCATCCCGTCGACGCTCATGAGTCGCTTCGTGCGCGCGTCCCTCCCGGCGCCGAAACTGTTCCTGTCGATGGCGCGCCTGGTGTGCGCGGCCCGCCTCTTCGAGAATGCCGGCCTCTCGGTTCTTCGCCGGTCCGACGGCTGACTCCACGACCATCGTCGTCACGGTATCCATCGCCAACCGTTCTCTCCGGTTCCGGTCCGAGGGCGACCGGTACCGCGCGTCGTACGATGTCGCCGTCGACGGACAGCAGCCGAGTTGTTGTCACCGTGAACAGCAAGAGCATCGGAGTGGCGATTGTTCTCACAGTGCTGTTTGGTCCGGTCGGGATGCTGTATTCCACGGTTCCCGGCGCGCTGATCATGATGATCGTGTCGGCAGTCGTCGGGATCTTCACCCTCGGCTTCGGCCTGCTCTTCACGTGGCCCATCTGCATCGTGTGGGGCGTCATGGCGGCGAACGCGTACAACAAGCAGCTTCTCACAGGTGCCCGCGGGTGAAGCGACCCGGGCGGCGAGGGCCATGGCGCAGACCGCCCCCGTCGGAGTAGCTCGAGTTCGCGGTGGACCCGGGCGGGTCAACACAGCAGCCGTATCGCCTCCCGCCGCGTCTCCCCCGCCAGAATCTCCACCGCGTCGTCGAAGTCCGCGCAGCCGGCCGCCTTGACGCGCAGCCGGTAACTCCCCACCGCCAGGACCTTGCGGTCCCGCACCGGCTGGTCGCGATTCCCGCCCGGCGTGATCGGCGTGTCGCGCGGCGTGTCCGTGACCCCCTCGGCCTGCACCGAGTACCAGATCGTGCCACTCACCGGCTGATCGCCGCGGCGCGCGACGACCTCGATCTCCAGGATCCCGCAGGGCCGCGGGTTCAACTGGACGGGGACCGTCGCCCCGGCCCCCACCGTCACCAGCCTCGTGATCGACGCCGCGTCGCACCCCTCGATGTTGGTCGGATACACCGCCCGCACTGAATGCTGGCCGGGCTGGAGGCTGTCCTTCCGCACGCTCCCGAAGCCCACCTCGACGCCGTCCACGCTGATCGTCGCCTCCGCCGGAGCGGTGACCCGGATCGACCCGACCGTGGGCGCCGACGCCGGCGCCTTCGGCGTCGATCCCCCGCGCGGGGCCGGAGCGCTCCCCTTCGGCGGCGCCGACTCCGTGACCACGGCGGGCGGGAACACCAGGGTCGAGTCGCCCGCGCCGGCCGTGTCCGGCCCACCCAGCGAAT
>JABWBJ010000010.1 GCA_013360595.1 Gemmatimonadaceae bacterium
TGGCGACCTGTCCGCGGCGCTGTCGACGCCATCGACGCCGTCGCAGCCGGCGGCGGCGGTGGCCGGGTCGCCCAGGCGGCCGATCAATCCGTTTCTGGCGAACGATCCGAACCAGAAGGCTCGACGGCTCGCGCGCGCGCTCGTCTCGGACATGGTCGCGTACCATCCGTCGCGACGCGAGGAGGGCCTGCAGCAGGGCACGCTGAAGCAGCTCTTCCGCGACGAGATCAAGAAGAGCTACGAGGAATACGTCGAACAGGTTGGCCGGGAGTTCGCCGAGTCGACGGCGCACTTCCAGGAGGCGCTGAACGACGTGCTGGCCGGCGGCCGGAAGATCTTCTGACGGGTGGAAGCGCCGGGCGCGCGCCGCTATCTTTCGCCCGTTCGCGCCACGCACGCCTTACGAGCCGTTCCCTCCGCGGGCAACGGCTCTTCGTACACCCGGACCAAGGTTCCCCATGGCAGAATCGGAGCGCGCCCGTTCGCTGGCAGATCTGAGCGAACGGCTGGAGGAGCTCAGGAGGCATCTTTGACCTGGCGCGCCTGCGCGAGGAGTTGAGCCGTCTCGAGGCGCAGATGGCCGATGGAGCCTTCTGGGGCAACCAGGAGAACGCGCGGACCGTCGTCCATCGCGTCAAGGCTCTGAGGGGCTGGATCGAACCGTTCGAGAAGCTCGCCGGCCGGGTGCAGGGCGCGGCGGAACTCGACGAACTGCTGGCGGCGGAACCCGACGACGCCGTCGCGACCGAACTGGACCGGGAGGCGTCGGCGCTTGAGGGTGAGGTCCGGGCCTTCGAACTGCGCTCGCTCCTGCGCGGCCCGGACGACTGGCGCAGCGCGCAGATCGAGATCGCCGCCGGCGCCGGCGGCACCGAGGCGATGGACTGGGCGCAGATGCTGATGCGGATGTACACGCGCTGGGCCGAGCGGCACGGATACACGGTCGAGATCCTCGACCTGAGCGAAGGCGAGGAGGCCGGCATCAAGGGCGCGGTCCTCGAGATCTCCGGGCAGTACGCGTACGGCTTCCTGCGTCCGGAGACCGGCGTGCATCGCCTGGTGCGGATCTCGCCGTTCGATTCCAACGCGCGCCGGCACACGTCCTTCGCGTCGGTCTTCGTCTACCCGGTCGTGGACGAGGAGATCAACATCGAGATCCGGGACGAGGACATCCGGATGGACGTGTTCCGCGCCAGCGGGGCGGGCGGGCAGCATGTGAACAAGACCAGTTCGGCGGTGCGCCTGACGCACCTTCCGACGGGCCTCGTGGTGTCGTCGCAGCAGGAACGGTCGCAGTTCAAGAACAAGGCGACGGCGATGAAGCAGCTCCGGAACAAGCTCTACCAGCTGGAGGCGGAGAAGCAGGCGGCCGCCAAGGCGAAGCTGGACGCGACCAAGCAGGATGTGACCTTCGGGAGCCAGATCCGGAGTTACGTCTTCCAGCCGTACACCATGGTCAACGACCATCGCACCGAGCTCAAGATCCCGGACGTCCACCGGGTGATGGATGGGGACATCGACGAGTTCGTCGAGGCGTACCTCAAGCGGTTCGGCGCCGGCGTGGGGGTGGCGTGAGCGACGATCTCAACTTCGTCATGAAGGCGCGGCGCGAGAAGCTGGCGGCCCTCGAGGCCGCCGGGATCGCGCCGTTCGCCTACGGGTTCGATCCGACGCACGACACGGCGGCCGCGCTCCGGGCGCTGCCGCCCGAGGCGGAGGAGGGACCCGTCGTGCGCGTGGCGGGGCGTCTCGTCGCATGGCGCCCGCACGGGAAGACGGTCTTCGGCCACCTGGCCGACCAGGCCTCGCGCATCCAGCTGTACTTCCGGCGGGACGACCTGGGCGAGGACGTCTTCCGGCTGGTGGAGCTCCTCGACCTGGGCGACATCATCGGCGTGTCCGGGCCGCTCTTCCGGACGCGCACCGGCGAAACGACCGTGCGGGTCGCCTCGGCGACGCTCCTGGCCAAGTCGCTCCGCCCGCTGCCGTTCGGCAAGGAGGAGCGGGTGGACGGCCGGCTCGTCCGGCACTCCGGCTTCGCCGACCCGGAGCAGCGCTACCGGCAGCGGTATGCCGACCTGGCGGTGCACCCTGAGGTACGGCGCCGTTTCGTGGCGCGCTCGCGGATGATCACCGCCATCCGCTCGTACCTCGACGGCCTGGGGTACCTGGAGGTCGAAACGCCCGTGTTGCAGCCGCAGTACGGCGGCGCGGCGGCGCGGCCGTTTCTGACCCACCACAACGCGCTCGACATGCCGCTCTACCTGCGCATTGCCGACGAGCTGTACCTCAAGCGGCTGGTCGTCGGCGGGCTGGAGCGCGTCTACGAGATCGGGCACGACTTCCGGAACGAGGGGATCGACCGCACGCACAACCCCGAGTTCACCATGCTGGAGTTCTACGAGGCGTGGGCGGACTACGAGGTCATGATGGACCGGGTCGAGGCGCTGCTCGTGGCGGCGGCCGACAGCGTCCGCGCCGTGCTGGCTCCCGACCGCCTCAGCGCCGAGGAACGGCTGGTCCTGCCTGACGACTCGTTCGTGCACGTGCCCGAATTCCGGCCGCCGTTTCCGCGCGTGGAATGGGTGCCGTCGCTGAACGCCGCCGCGGGGATGGACGTCATGGCGCTCGAGCCGGCGTCGCTGCGGCAGCTGGCGGAGCGCCTCGGCGTCAACGCGGTGGCCACGCTCAACCGCCCGAAGCTGCTCGACGAGATCTTCCAGGTGCTGGTCGAGGGGAAGCTCGACACGCCGACCTTCGTGGTGGACTACCCGAAGGAGCTGTCGCCGCTCGCCAAGCCGAGACGCGGCAACGCGGCGCTGACCGAGCGCTTCGAGCTGTTCGCCCGCGGGAAGGAGATGGCGAACGCCTTCAGTGAACTGAACGATCCCATCGACCAGCGTGCGCGCCTGGAGGCGCAGGCCCGGCTCAAGGCCGCCGGTGACGAGGAAGCGGTCGGCGTCGACGAGGACTACCTGCGCGCGATGGAGTACGGCATGCCGCCGATGGGCGGCGTCGGCATCGGCATCGACCGCCTGTTCATGTACCTGACCGGGGCGTCCAACATCCGCGACGTGATCCTGTTCCCGACGATGAGGCCGGAATGAAATCCCTCGAGATGACGATTGCGCTGCGCTACCTGCGCGCGCGACGCGGCTCGCGGCTGCTGTCGTTCATCAGCCTGATTGCGATCGGCGGCGTCGTGGTCGGCGTCAGCGCGCTCATCGTGGTCATGGCGGTGATGAACGGACTGCAGCGCGACCTGCGCGAGAAGATCCTGATCGGGAGCCCGGACCTGCGCCTCCTGACCTTCGGCTCCGAGATGAACATGCCGGACTGGCGGGCCACGCTGGAGCGCGTGAAGGCAACGGAGGGGGTGGTGGCGGCGGCCCCGTGGGTGCACACGAAGGGGCTCGTGCGGTCGGGAAAGAACCTGCCCGACGCGGCCTTCATCTCGGGCATCGAACCGCAGGGGCGCGGCGTGGCCGAGGTCACGTCGATCCGCCAGCGCGCCATCCAGGGCGACTTCCGGTTCGCGTCGTCCGACGGCCAGACGCGCGGCGCGGTGGTCGGCGACCTGCTCGCCGCCCGCCTCGGCGTCATCGTGGGCGATTCGCTCACCCTGATGACGGTGGCGCCGGAGGACGTCTCCGCGTCCACCGGCCAGATCCTTCCGCTCATCATGCACTTCGAGGTGACCGGCATCTTCCAGAGCGGCATGTACGAGTACGACGACAACTACGTCTTTATCGCGCTCGATGCCGCCCGCGAGCTCGCGCGCCTCGGCGACGCCGTGACCGGGATCGAGGTCCGCACCACCAGCCGATGGGTCGCGTCCGACGTCGGGGCGCGCCTCGAGCAGGAGCTCGGGTACCCGTATCGCGCCGTGGACTGGCAGGAGCAGAACAGTTCGCTCTTCCAGGCGCTCAAGCTCGAGAAGCTCGGCATGGGGGTGATCCTCGGCCTGATCATCCTGGTCGCCGCGTTCAACATCGTCAGCAACCTCACGATGGTCGTGGCCGACAAGACGCGCGAGATCGGCATCCTGAAGGCCATGGGGATGCGCGCGTCGTCGATCAAGGGGATCTTCTTCCTCCAGGGGCTGATCATCGGGTCGGTCGGCACGGCCGGCGGCGTGGTGCTGGGGCTGGTCGTGGCGACGCTCATCGGCGACCGGAAGCTGATCCCGCTCGACCCGCAGATCTACTTCATCGACCACCTCCCGGCCTTCAACGAGGCGCCCGATGTTGTCCTCACCGTCCTGGTGAGCGTGATCATCGCGGCCCTGGCCACGTGGTACCCGGCGCAACAGGCGGCCCGGCTCTACCCCATCGAGGCCATCCGCCATGAGTAGCGCGCCGGCCGGCCCGCCACCCACTTGGCGCCGCCGCGCCACCGGATGCACATTGCGGCAGGCGCCTGACGACGGGAGGGTCGCCTGATGTCGGTGCTGGTGGCGAGGGACCTGGTCAAGTCGTACCGCGGGGGAGACGGCGGGGTCGTGCCGGTGCTGAGCGGCGTGCACCTCACCGTGGCGCGGGGCGAGATGATCGCGGTGGTCGGCGCCAGCGGCGCCGGGAAGAGCACGCTGCTCCACGTCATCGGCGCGCTCGAACGCCCGGACCGCGGCGAGGTGGTCATTGGCGGGCAGTCGCTCTCGAACCGGAGCGACGACGAACTGGCGGCGATCCGGAATCGCGCCGTGGGCTTCGTCTTCCAGTTCCATCACCTGCTCCGCGAGTTCTCGGCGCTGGAGAACGTGATGATGCCCCTCCGGATTGCCGGACGGGATCCGGGGCCGTCGCGAGCCCGGGCACAGGAGCTGCTGGCCCGCGTCGGCCTCAGCCACCGGATGGACCACCGGCCGGCCGAACTGTCGGGCGGCGAGCAGCAGCGGACGGCGGTGGCGCGGGCGCTCGCGCTCGACCCCGCCATCTTCCTGGCCGACGAGCCGTCGGGGAACCTCGACCACGCGAACGCGGAAATGCTCCACGACCTGCTGGCGACGCTGGCGCGGGATCTGGAGATCGCCATGGTCGTGGTGACCCACAACCGGTCGCTGGCGCAGCGCGCGGACCGCGCCCTCCACCTGGAGGAAGGGCTCCTGCGAGAGGCGGACATCCGTGGAGTGATCGCCTGATGCTGTGCGACGTCTGCCGGGAACGGGATGCGACCGTCACCCTCACGCACGCGGTGAAGGGCGAGGTGAACGTGCTGCACCTCTGCCAGCGCTGCGCCGCCGAGCGGGGGATCGAGACGACGGTCACGACGCCGCTCAAGAACATGATCGCCGACTACCTCCCCCAGGTGCAGCCGTCGACGGCGCTGGCGCCGGCGGAGTCGGTGCGGTGCGCCTTCTGTTCCATGTCGCTCGCCGATTTCCGCGAGACGGGACGGCTGGGGTGCGCGAGCTGCTACACCACCTTCGAGTCGAGCCTGCGGGCGCTGCTGCGCCGCGTGCACGGCAACGCCCGCCACGTGGGGCGTGCGTATGAGGCGCCGCCCCCCGACCTTTTGCGCGAAGCGACCGCGATCGGCGAGCTGCGCGAGCAGCTCCGGCGCGCCATCGCACAGGAGGAGTTCGAGCAGGCCGCTCGGCTTCGCGATCAGATCAAGGGACTGGAATGACGAACCCAACGCAGCCGAGACGGGCAGCACTGACCAGCGCGAGCGAACGCCGTCTCGCGTCCCGGCGTCCGGTCGCCTGATACCGGCCATGCTCGACCTCTCTCTCCTCCCCGACGGCGGCCTTGGCTGGCTCGACGCGTCCGGCGACCAGTCGGACGTCGTGCTGAGCACGCGGGTCCGCCTGGCGAGAAACGTCGAGGGGTATGCGTTCAGCGGGCGTTCGCGGGAAGGCGAGCGGCTTCGCATTCTGGCCCAGGTGCGCGATGCCTTGCCGGCGGTGCCCTCGCTCTCGGGCGGCGTCCTGGTGCGGGTGGACGAGCTCGACGCGGACGACCGGCGGTTGCTGCACGAGCGCCACGTGATCAGCCGGGAACTGGCGGGTGCAGAGGCGTCGGGGGGGGGAGGCGCGCGGGGAGGGGCGGCGGTTTACGTCGGTGACGGCCTGGGCGTCATGGTCAATGAGGAGGACCACCTCCGGCTGCAGGCGATGCGCTCCGGGTTCGCGCTCGAGCCGGCGCTGGCGGCGATCCTCCGGCTGGACGAGGAACTGGGCCGGCGGGTTCCGTATTCGTTTCATCGCGAGTTCGGGTACCTCACGGCCTGTCCCACCAACACCGGGACGGGGATGCGGGCCTCGGTCCTCATTCACCTTCCAGGTCTGGTGCTGACGAAGGAAATCCCGAAGGTGCTCGTCGGATTGCAGCAGATGGGCCTGACGTATCGCGGGTTGTACGGGGAAGGGAGCGAGGTGCTGGGGAGCTTCTTCCAGATTTCCAACCAGACCACGCTCGGGCGGTCCGAGGAGGAGCTGGTGGATCACCTGGCGAGCGTGGTGCGGCATGTGATCCAGCGGGAGCACGAGGCGCGCCGCGTCCTCTGGCGCGACGCGGGCTATATTATTGAGGACAAGCTCATGCGGGCGTACGGCACGTTGCGCTTCGCGCGCAACCTGACGTTCGACGACGCCATGAGCCTGCTCAGCGGGGTACGGCTCGCCGTCGGCCTGCAACTGGTGCAGGGACTCAGTGTATACACGCTCAACAAGCTCCTGATCTACAGCCAGCCGGCGCACCTGGCCTGGGCGGAAGGGCGCGAGCTGACAGAGGCCGAGGGCGACATCGCGCGAGCGCGGTTCGTGCGGGACACCCTCGCCGACGAGATGGGCCCGGTCCAGTGACGGACCGGATCGCACAGAGGGAATATGAACGGCTACAACTTCACGGAGCGGGTTCGGAAGGTCCTCCAGATGGCGCGCGAGGAGGCACAGCGTCTCCACCACGAGTACGTGGGCACGGAGCACATCCTGCTGGGCCTGATCCGGGAGGGTGAAGGGGTCGCCGCCGCCGTCCTCCAGAATCTCAATGTCGACCTCGATGACGTGCAGCAGAAGATCGAGGAGACGGTGAAGAAGGGGAAAGCGGTGCAGGCCACGGGCCCGGATCTGCCGTATACGTCGCGGGCGAAGAAGGTCCTCGAGCTCGCGATGAGCGAGGCGCGGGAACTCAACCACAGCTACGTCGGCACCGAGCACCTGCTGCTCGGCCTGCTCCGTGAGGAGAAAGGCATCGCGGCCCAGGTGCTCACCGAGTCGGGGGTCAACCTCGACTCGGCGCGCACCGAAACGCTGCGGCTTCTGGGCACCGAGATGCCGCCCCAGGGAGGGACGGCGCAGCCGGCATCCAGCCAGTCTCCCCCGGCTGCCACGCCCAAGACCGACAAGAAGTCGAAGACGCCGGCGCTCGACCACTTCTGCCGGGATCTGACCCAGCTCGCCGCGGAGTCTCAGCTGGACCCGACCATCGGGCGCCAGAAGGAGATCGAGCGCGTGATGGAGATCCTCACCCGGCGCAAGAAGAACAACCCGGTGCTCATCGGCGAACCCGGCGTCGGCAAGACGGCGATCGTCGAGGGGCTGGCGCAGCTCATCGCCACCGGGGAATGCCCGGACGCGCTGCGCGACCACCGCGTGCTGTCGCTCGACATGGCCGCCGTCATTGCCGGCACCAAGTACCGCGGCCAGTTCGAGGAGCGGCTCAAGGCGGTCATGAACGAAATCGCGCAGAACAAGAACGTGATCCTGTTCATCGATGAGCTGCACACGCTCGTCGGTGCCGGCGCCGCCGAGGGGGCGATCGACGCCAGCAACATGCTCAAGCCCGCGCTGGCGCGCGGCGAGCTGCAGTGCGTCGGCGCCTCGACGCTGAACGAATACCGCAAGTACATCGAGAAGGACGGCGCGCTGGAGCGCCGTTTCCAGACCGTCATCGTCGACCCGCCGTCGATCGACGAAACCGTGGCCATCCTGCGCGGCCTCCGGAAGAAGTACGAGGATCACCACCGGATCGAGATCCCCGACGAGACCCTGGTGGCCGCCGCGAAGCTGTCGGAGCGGTACATCACGGACCGCTTCCTGCCGGACAAGGCGATCGACGTGATCGACGAGGCGGGGGCCCGCGCGCGCCTCGCGGCCCAGGCGCCGCCGCCCGAAGTGGCCCAGCTCAAGGACGACCTGGAGAAGGTCAGCGGCGAGAAGGAAGCCGCCGTCCGCGACCAGAACTTCGAGCGCGCGGCATCGCTCCGCGACAGCGAGCGCGTCCTCCAGGGCGACATCCGCCGGAAGCAGGAGGAGTGGGAGAAGCGCCGCCAGTCGCACCGGCCCTCGATCTCCGAGGAGAACGTGGCCTTCATCGTCAGTCGCTGGACCGGCATCCCGGTCACGCGCCTGCGCGAGGCCGAGACCGCCCGGTTGCTGCGCATGGAGGACGAGCTGCACCAGGCCGTCGTCGCCCAGGAGGAGGCCATTCGCTCCATCGCGCGCTCCATCCGCCGGAGCCGCGCCGGGCTCAAGGATCCCAAGCGGCCGATCGGATCGTTCATCTTCTGCGGCCCGACGGGCGTCGGGAAGACCGAACTCGCCCGCGCCCTGGCCAAGTTCCTGTTCGCCGACCCCGCGGCGCTCATCCGCGTGGACATGAGCGAGTACATGGAGAAGTTCTCCGTGTCCCGGCTGATCGGCGCGCCCCCGGGGTACGTCGGCTACGAGGACTCCGGTACGCTGACCAAGGCCGTTCGCCGCAAGCCGTACAGCGTGGTCCTGCTCGACGAGATCGAGAAGGCGCACCCGGACGTGTTCAACATCCTGCTCCAGGTGCTCGACGAGGGCCACCTGACCGACAACTACGGGCGCGTCATCGACTTCAAGAACACCGTCGTGATCATGACCTCGAACGTCGGCGCCAAGGACATCTCCAGGAACAAGTCCCTCGGCTTCACCGCGCCCGATTTCAAGGCCAGCTTCGAGCGCATGGCCGAGAAGGTGAAGGAGGAACTCCAGCACGTCTTCAATCCGGAGTTCCTGAACCGTGTGGACGACATCATCGTCTTCCACCCGCTGCAGCGGGACCACATCCGCCAGATCGTGTCGATCCTGCTGGTGGAGGTGCGGAAGCGCCTGTCAGAGGAGGAACTGTCCATCCGGCTCAGCGAGGCGGCGACCGACTTCCTGGTCAAGCACGGCTTCGACGAGCAGTACGGGGCCCGGCCCCTCAAGCGCGCCATCCAGCGCTATGTGGAGGATCCGCTCAGCGAGAAGATCCTGATCTCGGAGTTCGCCAAGGGCGACGAGATCGAGATCGACGTCTCGGCGGACGGGTCCCGGCTGGAGTTCAAGGTTCTGTCGCCCAGTCCCAACGCGTAAGCCGACTGACCGCGAGGCGTGTCCAACGGACCGGCCGGGTGAATCCGGCCGGTTTCGTTTGTGTATATTAGCCCTCCATATGCTGCGCAAAGCCTTCTCGCTCTTGTCGTTCGCCGTTCTGCCGGGCGTCGTGTCGGCCCAGGACATTGCGGCCGGGCGCTGTGCCACCCCGGACTCGATCGCGGTTCGCGGCAACCGGCGCGTCGACGTGGGCACCATCCTGGCCACCGCGGCCCTCGTGCCAGGCACGCAGCTCAACTACCGCATCCTCCAGCGGGCGATCCGGGATCTCTTCGAGACCGGGAACTTCGAGACGGTGGATCTCACCTGCGACGAGACGCGCTCCCCCGATCGCGCCGTCCTGGTGTTCGCGGTGTCGGAGCGTCCGCTCCTCGAGGGGGTCCAGGTCCGCGGCGTGAACCGCCTGAGCGAGCGGCAGATCCGGGACCTCGCCGAGATCCCGACGGCGCGCCCGCTCGACGCCGCCACCGTTACGCGCGCGATCTTCCGGATCGACTCGACGTACGAGAAGGCCGGCTACTACCTCGCCCGCGTTCGCGCGGAGACCACCGTCGTGAACGAAGGCAGCGTGGGCCTGACCTTCACCGTGGAGGAGGGGCGGCGGCTGGCCCTGTCCGGCGTGCGCGTGATCGGGAATACGCACGTGCCGGCGGCGGACATCGCCGGCGCCATGAAAACCCGGCCCGAGGGCTTCTGGTTCTTCCGGACGGGTGAGATCAGCGACGCCGAGTACGCGGCGGACCTCTCGGAGCGGATTCCCGCGCTCTACGCGAGCCGCGGGTTCATCGACTTCCGGGTCGCAAAGGACACGCTCTACCTCGACCGCGAGCGGGGGAAGGCCCTGCTGGAACTCACCGTGGTGGAGGGCCCGCAGTACAAGGTCGGCGACTTCGAGGTGATCGGCGGGCGGCACTTCTCCGACGAGGAGATTCAGGCCTACTACCCGTTCGAGAACGCGCCTCGGCCGCTGAGCTCGCGCATCAGCGGCTTCCTCCTCCGCCGCACGCCGGTGCCGGTGGACGTCTTCGACCAGGCCCGCTGGGAGGACGCGACCAACCAGGTCCGCCAGGCGTACGCGAACGACGGGTACATCTACTCCCAGGTGCAACCCATCGTCGAACGCCGCGTCACGCCGGACAGCACCCACTACGTGGACCTGCGGTGGGAGGTCGAGGAAGGCGCGCCCGCGGTCATCAACCGCATCGAGATCGTCGGGAACGACTACACCACCGAGTCGTGCATCCGGGACCAGCTGATCATCCTGCCCGGGGACGTCTTCAATCAGCAACGCCTCATCCAGAGCTGGCAGAGCATCGGCAACCTGGGCTTCTTCGAGACGCCCATCCCGCCACCGGACACGCGGCGCGTCAACGACCAGGGAGACATCGACCTCGTCTTCCGCGTGAAGGAGAAGCGCACCGGGAACGTGAACTTCGGCGCCTCCATGGGGCAGGGGACCGGGTTCGGCGGCTTCATCGGCCTCGACCAGCCCAATCTCTTCGGCCTGTGCAAGCGCGGGTCCCTGCAGTGGCAGTTCGGCCGCTACTTCAACGACTTCAACCTCACGTACTCCGATCCCCGGATCCGCCAGTCCATGATCTCGGGCAGCGTCACGCTGTACCGGACGATGGCGCGCTATTACATCGCCGACCTCGGCCGCAGCCTGCGCACGGGCGGTCAGATGCAGGTCGGCCTTCCGGTGCCGTTCGACATCTGGACCAGGGTCTTCGTGTCCTACGCCGGCGAGGGAGTGCGCTTCGGGGACCAGGGCCTCCTGGGGGAAACCGGCTCCCTGTACGGGGACAATTCCTTCCGCTCCTCGCTGGGCATCACGCTCACCCGCGACACACGGATCGGGACGCCATTCCCGACCGCCGGCGGCAGCCACTCGCTCAGCGTGTCGTTCACCGGCGGCCCGCTGGGCGGGACGGCGGCCTTCCAGCGGTACACCACGGAAACGAGCGCGTACGTCCCCATCGGGCAGATCGGGGGCGACCGTCCCGGCTCGCAGCCGATGGTGGTCGTGGCCGGCCTCACCACCCGCGCCGGCGCCGTGAGCGGAAACACGGGGCCCTTCTTCTTCAGCCAGGAGTTCGCGCTGGGCGGCGTCCAGTACGGCGAGCGGCTGCGCGGCTATGAGGAGTTCTCGATCACGCCTGACGGCTATCTGATCGGGACGAGCACATACAACGCCCAGCGGAGCTCGTTCGGGAAGGCCTTCTTCGCCACGACGGCCGAGCTCGGCCTCCGGATCAGCCAGGGGCTCTACGCGAACACGTTCTTCGAGGCCGGCAACGTCTGGCGGCGGGCCCGCGAGATCAACCCGACGCGCCTCTTCCGGTCGCTGGGGATCGGGGCCTCGGTGATCACCCCGTTCGGGCCGCTGGGCCTGGACTATGCCTACGGGATGGACCGGCTCGACATCACCGGCAGACGGGCACCCAAGTGGCAGTTACATTTCAGGTTCGGTCAGATCTTCTGACGACCTCCGGGCCCGGTAAGGGGTACGCCGGGGGGCGGGTGGTCCGGTGGCCACGCGCATCCAACAAGGAGCACACATGAGCCAATTCTCGAGGTCCGCCGTTTTCGGCGTGGTGGCCGGGCTGGCCGTCCTCGCCGCCCCGTCGCGCGCCCAGACGGGTCAGGTGCCGAAGTTCGCCTACATCGACTCGAAGGTCATCCTGCAGCGCGCACCGGGGTCGGCCGCGATCCAGGCTCAGATCACCAAGGAGCGGGCCGACGCCCAGGCGTCCGTCTCCAAGATGCAGGACAGCCTGCGCCTGATGTACGACGCGTATCTCAAGGAGAAGCCGACGCTCACCGCCGCCCAGGCCGAACAGCGGGAGAAGGCGCTGCAGGCCAAGAACGCCGACTTCGACCAGAAGGTCAGCCAGCTCGACCAGCAGATGCAGCAGCGGCAGTACGACCTGATCCAGCCGCTCATGGTCCAGATCCGCGAAGTGCTGGACGCCATCCGCGCCGAGGACTCCTACACGTTCATCTTCGACGTGGGGAACGACCCGGGGCTGATCGTGGCCGCGGACAAGAACCTCGACATCACCGAAAAGGTCATCGGCCGGCTGAAGCCGGTGACCGTGAACGTGGCGCCGCGGTCGGATTCCACGCGAGCCAACCCGGTCCGTCCAGCCCCGGCGGGAATCACCAGGCCACCGACCAAGCCGCCAACGCGGTGACGGGGTCGGGAGGACGTGGCGGAGTGGTGAGCAGCGGTGAGGGTGTTCGCACTCTCACCGCTGCCGACATTGCGGCCGCAGTCAACGGAGAAGTTCGCGGCGATCCGACGGCGCGGGTCGGGTCGGTTGCGCCGCTGTATCGGGCCGGCGCCAGCGACCTCACGTTCCTGGCCACGCCTCGGTACGCGCCGCTGCTGGCCAGCCGCACGCCCGGGGTCCTCCTCGTCTCGCCGGCCCTGGCCGACACCCCCGGGCAGCCGGCGTGCCGGGTCGTGGTCGAGAAGCCGCAGGAGGCGCTGCTGTCGCTCCTGCCGCTGCTGTACCGGCAGCCACCGCGCGTCCCGGGCATCCATGCCACCGCCGTCATCGGCTGGGGCGCCGAGATCGGCGAGGACGTGTCCATCGGTCCGTACGCGGTGGTCGGCCGGCAGGCGCGCATCGGCAACGGCGTCACCATCGACGCGCACGTCGTGCTGGGCGACGGGGTCGTCGTCGGCCGGCACTGCCACCTCCTTCCGCATGTCACGGTGTACGCCGGGTCGAGCCTCGGCGATCGCGTGATCGCGCACTCGGGCGTCCGGATCGGCGCCGACGGCTATGGGTACGTCTTCGCCGATGGCGCCCACCAGAAGATCCCGCACGTCGGGCGGTGTGTCATTCACGATGACGTGGAGATCGGAGCGAACACCACGATCGACCGCGGCAGCATCGATGATACGGTGATCGGCGCGGGGACCAAGATCGACAACCTGGTCCAGGTGGGCCACAATGTCCGGATCGGCAAGCTCTGCCTGATCATGTCCCAGGTCGGCCTGGCCGGATCGGTCCGGGTGGGCGACGGCTGCATCCTGGCCGGACAGGTCGGCGTCAGCGGCCATCTGGAGATCGGCGACGGCGCCCGCGTCGGCGCGCAGGGCGGCGTGATCGGCGACATCCCGCCGGGCGAGACCTGGTCCGGCTACCCGGCGCGGCCGCACCGGGAGTCGTTGCGGGCGTCGGCGGCCCTGCTCAAGCTGGCCGGCATGATGAAACGCCTCGAGCGGATGCTGTCGGAGCGCGAGTGAACGGAGCCCGGACGACGATCGTGCAGTCTGGCGGTGTCGAGGGGGTCGGGCTCCACCTCGGCCAGCCCTGCCGGCTGGTCTTCAGGCCGGCGCCGGCGCGGAGCGGGATCACCTTCGTCAGGGTGGATCGCGGCGGCCGCCGGATTCCGGCCCGGGCGGACGTGGCCGTCCTGGCCGAGCGTCGCACGCAGCTCGGAGACGGCGAGGATGCCCTCCACACGGTCGAGCACGTGCTGGCGGCCGTGGCGGGCTCCGGGATCGATGACCTGGACATCGAGCTGGACGGCCCCGAGCCACCGATCGCCGACGGCAGCGCCCGGCCGTTCGTGGAGGTGCTCCAGGCCGCGGGTGTTGCGCAGACGGAGAGCGGGGCGGACTATCTCTCGGTGGCGGCGCCGTTCACCTTCCGGGAAGGCGACGCCGAGTACGACGTGTCGCCGGCTTCTTCGTTCGAGCTCGACGTGAGCATCGAATTCCCCCATCCGCTGGTTGGCAGGCAGCGGGGCTCCTGGAGCGTGACGCCGGAGACGTTCGCGCGCGAACTGGCTCCGGCGCGCACGTTCGGGTTCCGGCACGAGATCGAGGAACTGCGGAGCAAGGGACTGATCCGTGGTGGCTCGACCTCGAATGCGCTGCTGCTGGATGAGACCGGGGTGGTGGACAACGCGCTGCGGTGGCCGGATGAGTTCGTCCGCCACAAGGCCCTGGACTGCGTCGGGGACCTGGCGCTGGTCGGTCGCCGGCTCAGGGCCCGGATCGTGGCGCGGCGGCCGAGCCACCGGGGGACTGTGTCACTGGCGAGAGAACTCGTACGACGTGCCGAGGAGGGCGATCGAGTGCTGGGAATCGATGAGATCATGCGGACGCTGCCGCACCGTTACCCGTTCCTGCTGGTGGACCGGATCCTGGAGTACGAGGCGGGGAAGCGCGTGGTGGGGCTCAAGAACGTCACGATCAACGAGCCGTTCTTCCAGGGCCACTTCCCCGGGCACGCGATCATGCCTGGCGTGCTGATCATCGAGGCCATGGCGCAGGTGGGCGGCATGCTCCTGATGGCGACGTCGCACCAGGGCGACAAGGTCGTCTACTTCACGTCGCTCGACAACGTGAAATGGCGGAAGCCGGTCCGCCCCGGCGATCAGCTGCGCTTCGAGCTGGACGTGGTGCAGATCCGGGGCGTGATGTGCAAGATGCGAGGGGTGGCGAAGGTCGACGGGCAAGTGGTCGCCGAGGCGGACATGGCGGCCATGTTGCGCGACCGATGACGGCGGCGATCCACCCGACGGCCATCGTCTCCGACGGGGCGGTGCTGGGCGCCGGGGTCCGGGTCGGGCCGGGCGTGGTGATCGGGGACGGGTGCGAGGTCGGTGACGAATGCGTCCTCGACGCGCGCGCCGTGCTGGAGCGCAATGTCCGCCTGGCCGCCGGCGTCCGCGTCGGGATCGGCTCGGTGCTGGGTGGAGACCCCCAGGATCTCAAGTACCAGGGCGAGGAGACCTGGGTCGAGATCGGAGAGGGGACGCGCATCCGCGAGTACTCCACGATCAACCGCGCGACCGCGCAGTCGTTCCGGACGACCGTGGGCAAGGGGTGCTTCATCATGTCGTACGTCCACCTCGCGCACGACTGCCATCTGGGCGACGGCGTGATCATCTCCAACGGCACGCAGCTGGCCGGACACGTGACCATCGAGGATCGCGCCATCCTGTCGGGACTCGTGGCGGTGCACCAGTTCGTCAAGATCGGGAAGCACTCGTTCGTCGGGGGGTGTTCCCGGGTGGCGAAGGACGTTCCACCGTTCCTCAAGGCGGTGGGCAATCCGGTGAAGCTGTACGGACTCAACAGCGTCGGCCTGCAGCGCGCCGGGTTCGACGAGGCCGTGATCCGGGAACTGAAGCGCGCCTATCGCCTGTTCTTCCGCTCGGAGCTGAACGTGTCGCAGGCCATGGAACGGGCCGCGACCGAACTGAGCCCGTCGCCCGAGGTGGCGCACTTCCTGCGCTTCCTCGAGGAGAGCGGGCGGGGCGTCATCATCTGAGCGCGCCGGCGACCCGGATCGGCGTCATCGGGGCAGGGGCGCTCGGCTTCCACCATGTCCGCATCCTGCGCGAGCTGCCGGGCGCGCAGTTCGTGGGGTTCCATGATGCGAGGCCGGAACGGGCGGCGCAGGTGTCGGCGGAACTCGGCGTCCCCTCGTTCCCGGACATCGAGACGCTGGTGGACGCCTGCGAGGCGCTCACGGTGGTGGTGCCGACGCCCGCCCATCACGCCGTGGCGCGCGTCGCGCTCGAGCGGGGCCGCCATCTGCTGATCGAGAAGCCGCTGACGGCGACGCTGGCCGAGGCGGACGACCTGCTGGCGATCGCCGAACGGACCGGGGCGCTGGTCCAGACGGGCCACGTCGAGCGGTTCAACCGGGCGATCCGGGGAGCCCAGGCGTTCGTGGATCGGCCGCGCTTCATTGAGAGCGACCGGTTGGCGCCGTTCAGTCCGCGCGGCGCCGACGTGGCGGTCGTGCTGGACCTGATGATCCACGACATCGACCTGATCCTGACGCTGGTCGGCGATCGGGTCACGCAGGTGCAGGCGGCGGGGATGCCCATCCTGACGCCGTTCGTGGACATCGCCAACGCGCGTCTCGAGTTCTCGTCAGGCGCGGTCGCGAACATCACCGCCAGCCGCGTGTCGCGGGAGCGCACGCGCAAGCTGCGGATCTTCCAGCCGAGCGGGTACCTGTCGCTGGATCTTGCCACCGGCGACGGCGAGTTCTACCGGCTGAAGCGCGACCTCGACGTCGCGGCCCTCGCGCGCGATGCGTTCGAGCGTCGCCGCGAGATTCGGATTGCGGAAGAGCTCGCCCTTGGCCGGCGCCTTGCCGCCGGGCATGAACTGCTCGGCGAAGTGCGGATACGCGGCGAGGCGCTTCGCTCCGGCGCCCCAGTAGTGCGCGATCAACTCGGTGACCGGGAAACCCTCGCGCGCCGTCGCGATCGCGGGCGCCAGCACGTCGGTGAGCGGCAGCTTGCCGAAGCGCGCATGGAGTTCGATCCAGCCGTCGACGCAGCCCGGCACCGTGACCGGCAGCGCGCCGAGACTCGGGATGCGCTGCAGTCCCCGCTTCTCGAACTCGGCGAGCGTCAGCTTGCGCGGCGAGCGGCCGCTGCCGTTCAGGCCGTGGAGTTTCCCGGTCTTCGCGTCGTAGACGATCGCGAACAGATCGCCGCCGACGCCGCAGCCGACCGGCTCGGTCAGCGCCAGCATCGCATTCGCGGCGATCGCCGCGTCGACCGCGCTGCCGCCGCGCTTCAGGATCGCCAGCGCCGCTTCGGACGCGAGCGGTTGCGACGTCGCGACCATGCCGTGCGTCGCGAGGACTTCGGATCGAGTCGCGAACGGTTGACCGGTGATGCGATCGCCCAACAGAGCTCCCGTGACGACGAGGACGAAAACGTGCGGTGTCATCGACTCGGACCTCGGGTTCAGACTTCGGCCCGATACGGCGGCGCCGGGTCGTATTCCATGTACTGCGTCACTTCGCGCGCGAACTCCCGACCCCACAATTCGCCGGCGAGCCACAGCGCGAGGTCGATGCCCGCCGACACGCCGGCTGCGGTCAGCAGGTTGCCGTCGCGGACGTAGCGCGTGTGGTCGAGGACCTGCGCGTTGCCGCGTTCGCGCAGCATCGACGTGAATTGCCAATGCGTCGTCACGCGCTTGCCGCGCGTCAGGCCGGCGAGATCGACGAGGAACGCGCCGGTGCAAACGCTGGCGACGAACCGAGCCTTCGTCGCGACGTGCGCGATCCACTCGGCCATCTGCTGGCGTTCCGGGTGCTCGCGCGTGCCCTTGCCTCCGGGCACGAACAGCACGTCGATCGCCGGCACGTCGGCGAACGAGTGGTCGGGCACGATGCGCATGCCCTTCGCGCAGCGGACGGTCACGCCGCGCGGCTCGACCGTCAGCACGCGCGTGTCGGGCTTCTTCATCGCCGCGACGCCGAACACTTCGTAGGGACCGACGACGTCGAGTTCCTCGGCGCCGTCGAACAGGAGGAAGGCCGTCGTGAACGTCATGGCGCGGAGTCTACGGCGGCTTCCGGCAATGCGGAGGCCGTCGAGCGCGTCGGACGTGTCTTCGGCAGGTGGTCAGTCCTTCAGGTTGGCTTTGCCGCGGCGCAGCTTCAGCGTCAGCTTCGCGTCGAGCGTCGTCGCGCCGCCGGTCGCCGGACCGATGCGCAGCACGTAGGTGCCGGTCTCGGGGACCGTCAGCTTCTTCGGCTTGATCTTCACGGCGTGCGCCGGTTTGCCGGTCACGAACGCTTTCGGCGACGACAGGGCGAGGTCGACGGTGGACGGCGATTCGAGCGCCACGAGCTCCAAGGCCGTCTGGCCGTCGGCGGCGACCACCGCGCCGTTCACTTTCGCCAACGCGCTGGCGTCGAACTCGACG
>JABWBJ010000316.1 GCA_013360595.1 Gemmatimonadaceae bacterium
GGACGCGGTGGGCGCGGCGGCGGTGGCGGTGGCGTCGCCGGAGGACGCGGGGCGTCGGGTCCGCCGCTCACGGTTTCGCCGGACGGACGTCTGGGCGCGTTCATCCGCGACTGGAACCTCTGGGTGCGGGACCTGGCCACCGGCCAGGAGCGCCGCCTGACGAGCGACGGCGTGAAGGACTTCGGCTACGCCACCGACAACGCGGGTTGGGCGACCAGCGATCGCGCCATCCTCCTCTGGTCCCCCGACTCGCGGAAGATCGCGACCCAGCAGCAGGACGAGCGCCACGTGGGCGACATGCATCTGCTGTCGACGCAGGTGGGGCGCCCGTCGCTGCGCACGTGGAAGTACCCGCTCCCCGGTGACAGCATCGTCGCGATGGTGCACCGCGTGATCATCGAGGTCGAGACCGGACGGGTGGTCCGCCTGCAGATGCCCCCGGACTACCATCGGGCCACGCTGGGCGACAACCTGAGCATGAACGACTACCAGTGGAGCCCGGACGCATCCCGGCTGGCGCTCGTCTCCACCTCGCGGGACCACAAGGACGCGGTCCTCAAGCTGGCCGACGCCGCCACCGGAGCCGTGCGCACCGTGTTCAAGGAGTCCGTCCCCACGCACTACGAATCGCGCACCGGCTGGCGCGTGCTGTGGGCCACGAATGAGGTGATCTGGTACTCGCAGCGCGACGATTGGGGTCAGTTGTACCTGTACGACCTCGCCAGCGGCGCCCTCAGGCACCAGATCACGCGCGGGGCGGGTCCGGTCACGGACATCGCCCGGATCGACGAGAAGACCCGAACCCTCTGGTACGGCGCCAACGGCCGCGAACCGGGGCAGGATCCGTACTTCCGCCACTACTACCGCATCGGGCTCGACGGCACCGGCGTGGTCTCGCTCACGCCTGACGACGGCACGCACGACGTCCAGATCTCGCCCGACGGCCGGTGGATCGTGGACACCTACTCCCGGCCCGACACGCCGCCCGCGGTGACGCTGCGCGACGCGAGCGGTCGCCTGGTCATGCCGATCGAGAAGGCCGACATCGGACCGCTCCTCGCCACCGGATGGCAACCGCCGATTCCGATCACCGTGAAGGCCGCCGACGGAAAGACCGACCTCTACGGACTGATGTTCCGCCCGACGCACTTCGACTCGACCAGGAAGTACCCGATCATCAACCACGCATACCCGGGTCCGCAGTCGGGAAGCGTCGGGAGCAGAACGTTCACCGTCGCCCGCGGCGATCGTCAGGCGCTCGCCGAACTCGGCTTCATCGTGGTGAACATCGACGGGAGGGGAACGCCCGGCCGGTCGAAATCCTTCCACGACGCCTACTACGGCGCGATGGGGCGCGACAACACGATTCCCGACCAGGTGGCTGGCATGCAGGACCTGGCCCGGCGGCACCCCTGGATCGACATCGACAAGGCCGCGATGTGGGGACATTCCGGCGGCGGCTTCATCACCGCCGGCGCGATGTTCCGCTTCCCGGACTTCTTCAAGGTCGGCATCGCCGAGTCCGGCAACCACGACCAGCGCAACTACGAGGACGACTGGGGCGAGCGGTACCAGGGCCTGCTGGTCCGCTCCCCCGACGGCTCGGACAACTACGCCCCCGAGGCAAACCAGCTCCAGGCGAAGAACCTGAAGGGGAAACTGCTCCTGATGCACGGCATGATGGACAACAACGTGCCGCCCGGGAACACGGAACTGGTCGTGGACGCGTTGATCAAGGCGAACAGGGACTTCGACCTGATCATGATCCCGAACGTCGGCCACAGCTTCGCCGCCGTGAACAACTACGTGACGCGCCGCCGGTGGGACTACTTCGTTCGCTGGCTGCTCGACCGGGAACCGCCGAAGGACTACGAGATTCGTTCCGGGGGGCGGTGACGGCGGACGACAGGGATTGCTGATCGGTGATCGGTGATCAGTGGGCCCATCACGACCCGCGGCTCACGGCCTCTCCGATCTTCTGCACCGTCGACCAGTTCCGGATCGTGACGGCGTCCCCCAGGGCCCTGCCGATCGCCTCTGCGGCGGGACTTTCGGTGAGACCGCTCGGGCACCAGAGGTAGACGACGCCGTCGCCGACCGCCATCAGTTCCGGCGCCCACGAACGTGCGGCCAGAGCCGTGAGGGCCTTCGCGGTCGCCGGCTCGTACAGGAATCCCACGAAGTACCGCGACGGGTCCGTGACCCGGCGGCCTGCCGGGTCGGCGGCGACAATCGCCTCCAGCACCGCGGCGGAGCGAAGGAAGAACCGCGACGACACGCCCGTGCGGTCCAGGAGCGCCTGCTGCAAGGCCTCCGCGGCGCCCCGCCCCGGCGGCCGGGTCGCCGTGAAGACCGCGTTTCCGCTGTTGAGTACGGTTCGTACGTCCCCGTACCCCAGTGACTCGATGGCGGCGCGCAGGTCGGCCATCGCCACGCGCTTGGCCTTCCCGACGTTGATCCCGCGGAGGAGGCCGACGTACGTCGCGGACATCCCTGGCCGCGCCGGCCTGGGCGGCAGCCGGCTCACCCCGGACACGCCAGCGCGTCGTTGTTGCTCAGCACGCGGCCGGCCCGAACCGCCTGCAGGAACGGCGCGATCGGACACAGTGATTGCGTGCCGCCGACCGTCGACCACGCCGACCGCCGCAGCGAATAGGGCCGGATGAAGATGCTCGCGTCGTTCACCGGCAGCGTGGCCACGTTGTCGTAGAACGCGTTCGCCTTCCCGTCCTGGAACAGGTACTGCTCCACGTTGCTGACGTAGAACGCACTGACGGTCGCTCCCCGCCCGGACAACCAGCCCGCGATCGCCCGGATCGCCTTCGGGCCGCCGAAGTCTCCCGAGACCGGCACGATGAGATTGCGTTCATGCAGCGACTTCACGAACTGGTAGTGCTCCTCGCTCGACAGGAAGCTCCGCGGCTCGCCGCTCGCGTCCGGGGAGTAGCCGGTCAGGTCCGCGAACGTCGCATTGTTCCCGCCGCCGCCGGAGGGATAGCCTCGCGTCGAGATGACCGGGCCGTACAGGAAGAAGCTCTCGAACACGTACTTCACCTGGTCGACCTCGTCGGCGGTCAGGGCGAACCCGCGGGTCTTCGTGAGATGGTCGACGATGATCGAGGCGTTCCGGATCCACATGCCGGAGTCGGAGCGCACCGTCCAGAAGGCGTCCCAGATGGCCTGGATGGAGGCGGCCGAGTCCAGACCCGCCGGCCGCGGCTTGGAGAACAGCATCGCGATGAAGTCGGCGCGGTCGGCCGCGCGCTCGAAGATGGCCTTGAACATCAGGTGCTGCATGACCGCCTGCCGGCGGATGTCGACGATGAACGCCATCTGCGGCCGGATCGCCGCGATGTACGTGAGGTTCTGCTCGGGGCCGACGCCGAGGTATACGCCTCCGCTCGTGCCGCGCTGCCGCAGCATGCCGAAGAGCTGGCCGATCTCCCGTTCGTTGGACGTGAAGTTGTCCCGGATCCGGAAGTACCCGCCGGGCTCCGAAACGTCGGAGAGCAGCGTCCAGAAGTCGCCATCCGACAGCCGCTCCGGGAGCCGGGCGGGCGCCGCCGCGACGGCCTGG
>JABWBJ010000317.1 GCA_013360595.1 Gemmatimonadaceae bacterium
GGCGCGGCCGCCACGACCGGCCGGCGGCGCGCCCGCCGGCGGCGCGCCCGCCGGCGGCGGCGCCCCGGCGCCCACCCGGTACGAAATCTCCGCGCCATGCGGCGGGCTCGGACTCTGGAACGTCTTGTGTCCGATCCCGTAGAACGACTCGCCCAGGTTCGGCCCTTCGCCATAGTCGTACGCCACGCGGGGCGCGAACAGGTGCGCCGGCGCCGCGGCCACCGTGGCGTTCGCCGACATCTGCTCGAGCGGATTGATGTCCGCGATCCAGAAGCTCCGGCCGTGCGTGGCCGCGATCAGCTCCTTGTCCCGCGGGTGGATCTTGAGGTCGTAGATCGGCACGTTAGGCATGCCGGTCATGAACCGCTGCCAGCTCTGGCCCCGGTTCAGCGACACGTACACTGCCCGTGACGTGCCCACAAACAGCAGGTCCCGGTTGGCCGGGCTCTCACGCAGCACGCGGGCGTAGTCGGCCGGGCTTTCCTTCGGCAGGTTGTTCGCGATCGACCGGAACGTCTTCCCCCAGTCGGTGGTCACGTACACGTACGGAGTGAAGTCGTTGTTCCGGTGGTTGTCGAACGTCACGTAGAAGGTGTGGTCGTCGAACGCCGACGGCTCGAACTTGCCGGTGTAGATGTCTCCCGCCGGCATCCCCGGGAAGCGGGACATCGGCACCTGCTGCCAGGACTGCCCGTCGTTCTGCGTGAGCCAGACGTTCCCGTCATCGGTGCCGGCCATCAGCCAGCCCGGGCGCCGCGGCGATTCCGCCAGCGCCACGACGGTGCCGTAGGTCTCGGCGCCGGTCGCGTCGCGCGTGATGCCCCCGGTCTTCGTCATGCTGGTGTCGATCTTCCCCCACTGCTTCTTCGAGAGGTCCGGGGAGATCCACTGGAGGTTGTCCCCGCGCCAGGCGGACCTGAGCACGCGGCTTCCCGCTGCGTAGAACACGTCCGGGTTGTGCGGCGACAGGAAGAAGGGCGTGTTCCAGTTGTAGCGCGCCGACCCCTCGATGGAGTCGGCCACCTGGCGCTGCCGCAGCTCCGCCAGCTGACGGGCGATCTCGCGCGTCGGCGGCCGCGTCGTGTCGCCGCGCAGCGCCATGATCGAGTCCTCGCGCGCCACGTACAGCGGGCGGTAGTTCGGACGCGCCAGCGCCACGCTCTCGCCCGTCCGCAGGTTCGTGCGCTGCATGTTGCCGCCCTGCGATTCCGACCAGACGATCCACGGCTCCCGCGGATGCTGCGCCGTGTAGAAGCCGTCGCCGCCCGTCACCATGAACCAGTAGCTGTTCTGGATGTTCCCCTTCCGCCGGCTCGGGCCGCAGTGCGACCCGTTGTCCTGCGCGCCGCCGCAGATGTAGTAGGGGACCCGGTAGTCGAAGCTCACCTCGTAGAACTGGCCGATCGGCAGCATCTCGCCGAAGTCCCACGCGCCGCCGCCGTCCCAGGTGATGTAGACGCCGCCGTCGTTGCCGATCACCATGTGCTCCGGATCCCCCGGATCGATCCACAGCGCGTGCGTGTCGATGTGCACGCCGACCGCGGCCTCGCGAGCCGTCCGGCCGCCGTCGTCGGACACCAGGAGCGGCGTGGAAGTGAACCAGACCCGGTTCGGTTTCGTGGGATGCACCCGCACCTGGTTGTAGTAGAACGGCCTCACGTTCGTGGGGTTCATGTGCTCCCACGTCGCTCCGCCGTCCTGCGTCCGATACAGGCCGCTCTTCGTCGCCTGTGGCGGTTGCCCCGCGCGGGTGTTCGGCGTCGTGTCCGCCTCGACCATCGCGTACACGATCCGCGAGTTCCCCGGATAGATGGCGATGTCGATGCGCCCCTTCATGGTCTCGGGCCACCCGGTCCCCTTCACCTCGGTCCAGGTCGCGCCGGCGTCCGTCGACCTCCACAGCGCCGAGCCGGGCCCGCCGGACTTGAGGAAGTACGGCCCGCGAATCCGCTCGTAGCTCGACGCCCAGACCACATCGGGGTTCGACGGATCGAGCGCCACGTCGATGAAGCCCGCCCGGTCACTGACGAACTTGGCCAGCTTCCAGGTCTGCCCGCCGTCCTCGGTCTTGTACAGGCCCCGTTCCGGATTCGTCGCCCAGGCGGCGCCGAGCGCGGCCACGTAGACGATGTTCGGGTTCCTGGGGTGGACCACGATGCGGCCGATGTGCTGCGTCTTCTCCAGCCCCATCAGGCGCCAGGTGATGCCGCCGTCGGTCGACTTGTAGATCCCGGCCCCCGGTTCGATCGAGTTCCGCGAATTCTGCTCGCCGGTGCCGGCCCAGACCTGCATCGTGTCCGACGGCGCCACGGCCAGCGCGCCCATCGACATGACCGGCTTGTCGTCGAAGGTCGGACGGAACGTCACGCCGCCGTTCGTGCTCTTCCACACGCCCCCCGCGGCCGGCGCCACGAACAGCGTGCGCGATGGAAACGGAATGCCGGTGATGTCGGCGATCCGTCCTTCGAAGTGGGCCGGACCCACGCTCCGCCATCGCAGGCCGGCCATGGTGGCGGAGTCGATGGCCTGAGCGCCGAGCGCTGCCGGAACCAGCAGGGCGGCGATGCCAGGGAGCCGTGTGAGCTTCATGGATTGGGGGAGAAGGTCAATACGCCACTACGGCGAACCTCGAACGACCGTTGAGGATCACGGCCAGAGCCAGCCGAACACGCCGGCGGTGAAGAGGGCGAACACCACGCCGTCCGCGACCTGCTTCCCGTACGTCCCCCACGGCCGGCCGAACCAGATGGAGTCGGGCACGGACGCCAGGGTGTGCGCCATCGCCGCCGTCGTTCCCGCGATCCGGAAGACGGCGAGGTAATCGGCGCCGGCGCCGAGGGCATGCCACGTGACATAGCCCACGAGAACCGAGACGACAACGTAGAAGAGGAACGACCGGGCCATCATCGGCCCCATGGCCGGAGAACCGTTAGGCACCACCGTGAGGAACGCCCGCGGGCCCTTCGCCAGCTTCTCCTTCATGGCCGGATCCTCGAGCGCCTTCATGCTGGCCGCCCACGGCATCGAGTACTGGCCGGGCGCCGGCGGGTTCTCCCGCATGAGCTGCTGCACGGCGTCCTGGTTCGGGAGCTGGCCGTAGTCCGTCTTGTGGTGCGGCATCACGGTCCAGGCGATCGCCGACAGGATGAACACCACGACACTGCTCACGAGGATGGGCAGCCACAACTGGGTGAGGAACTCCATGGGACCTCCGGCACGAGGGTGGGTGCCAACGCATTGACCAGCTCACTCGCCATCAGCCACGCAACACGAATCACTGCTGCACTCGCGCCAACCGCACGGCGCGCTCCACCGCCACTTCCAGCACCCGCACCGCCAGCGCCTCCACCTGAACCAGCGGAAACGTCGGCCCCGCGCCCTCGTGGCGGCAGAGCGCGAAGACGATATCCCCATCGAACGAGGTTCCCGCCGGCGTGATGCGCCGGTACAACCCCGCCGACGCGGCCGCCGCCAGCTCCCCGGCCGCGGAGCGTGAAAGTGCGGCGTTCGTCGCCACGACCGCCAGAGTCGTGTTCTCACCGGCGTTCGCCCGGGCGATCCCCGGGAGGGCCGGCG
>JABWBJ010000011.1 GCA_013360595.1 Gemmatimonadaceae bacterium
ACACGGCGCCGCCGCGCGCGGGCCTCAACGATGCCCAGGCGCTGGCCGCGCGGATGGCAGGCTTCCAGGGCCGCTACCTCGCCCTGGCCCATGTCCCGTTTCCGTTGCGCCGATCGACGCTGGAGAAGTACTTCGAAGCGCATCCGCAGGCGCTCCGCGACCAGGTGGCGCACCGGTGGCGCCATCCCTCGCAGTTCGAGCCGGTCGCCCTGTCGTTCCACCTCGAGATGAAGGCCGGCCGCGCGATCGTCGAGCCCGACGCGCAGCTGCTGTACCTGAACCCGCGGCGATTCTCGGCTCGGCGCCTTCGACGGCGGCTGCGGCGGGCACAGGACGACCCCTCCCTGATCTTCGCCTGCTTCCAGAGCCTCGACGCGGCGACGCCGCAGCACCAGCAGATCGTGCTCGACTGGATGTCGCAGCGCCTCGCGGCCTGATACGCCTCCCGGCCCCCCCGTCAGCGACGAAAGACCAGATTCAGCCGCGTCGTGCGCTCGAGCCGGTATCCTCGTTCGGCAAACAGCGCGCGGATCTCGGTGGCGGTCGCCGCGGTGAACTCGGTGATCACCAGCCGCGGCCACAGCGAGGCCGGCGCATGGGCGAAGAAGTGGCGCAGAACCGGCGCCTCATGCGTTTCGATGTCGATCTTGAGCGCGTCAACGCGGTCCACGCCCCGGGTGGTCAGCACGTGCACCAGCGTGTCGAGCTCGACCGGCTGCGTGACCCGGCGCCCGCCGACCGCCGCCGCCTGAGCGCCGACGACCGTGTTCTGACCCCGTTGATCGAGGTTGATCAGCAGGTCGACGTGGCCTTGCCGGTCGCCCATCGCCGCCGGCACGACCTCCACCAGCGTCGCCGCGTTGCTCGCCAGGTTGAACTGCAGCCGCCGCCGCATCTCGGGGTCAGGCTCAACGGCAATCACCCGCCCGCGGCCGCGCAGACTGCGCAGCGCCCGGTAGGTGTAGACGCCGACATTGGCGCCGACGTCGACGAACGTGTCGCCGGGCTTCAGGTGGGCGTCCAGCAACTCGAATTCGGGGCGATCGAGCAGCTGCGGCGAGAAAAGCAGACTCCGCTCGGACATGTTGCCGCGCGGCAGCAGGCGCAGTTTCAGTCCCCAGATCGTCACGTCGAGAGCGTGGTGGACGCCGTACTTGATCGGCTTGCGCAGCACCGTGATCAGCGACCGGAGCGGCCTGGGCATCGCGTGGCATCCCGCCAGGAGCATGGCCTGCCACGCCGTTGGAGCGCAGGCACCCCAGGGGCGTTCCGTGTCGTATTCCGGTATGACGGTTCGGGCGGGCATCGCGTGGAACCTAACTCCTCCTCGTGCCGTCGTTCGTGGCGTCCGACCACGCACCCACCCCCGCCGTCGTCTTCGGTCTCCCTGCCGCCTGTCTCCAGTCTCCGGTTCCCGTTCGGTCCGTGGCCCCTATATTCCGTCAGCCGAGCCCCCTTCGACCGTGACAGGCGACCTCCGCTCACAACTGCAGGCGGTATTGGGCCCGCAGATTCAGCTCGATCAGGAGCTGGCGCCGGGAGGGATGTCGCGTGTGTTTGTCGGGACCGACACGCAGCTCGGAAGGGGCGTCGTCGCGAAACTGCTCGACCCCCGGCTCGCGGCCACGGTGTCGGGCGAGCGGTTCGCCCGCGAGACGCGCCTCACCGCCCGCCTTCAGCATCCCAACATCGTGCCCGTGCTCGGGGCCGGCGAATGTGGCGGTCTGCCGTACTACACGATGCCGTTCGTCGACGGCGACTCGCTGCGGAAACGCATCGACGCCGGCGCGGTCCCGGTTGCGGAGGCGGTCCGGATCCTCCGTGATGTCGCCGCAGCCCTCGCGTTCGCGCACGAGCGCGGGGTCGTGCACCGGGACATCAAGCCGCAGAACATTCTGCTCGCCGGCCACACGGCCACGGTGACGGACTTCGGGATCGCGAAGGCGCTGACGGCCGCTGCCGCTGGCGATTCGCCCACGGACGCCCTCGCGACGCTCACCGAGATCGGCCTGTCCGTGGGCACGCCCGCGTACATCGCGCCGGAGCAGGCGACCGGCTCGCCGGTCAATGAGCAGGCGGACGTGTACAGCTGGGGCGTGGTCGCCTATGAACTGCTCGCCGGCGTCCACCCGTTCGCGGGAAAGCAGACGGCGCAGCAGATGATCGCTGCGCACATCACGGAGATCCCCGCGCCGCTCCGGACTCGACGTCCGGATGTGCCGCCCGGGCTGGCGGACCTGGTGGATCGCAGCCTGGCCAAGGAACCTGCGTCCCGTCCGGGTGGTGGTGCGGAGCTGGAACGCATGCTCGAAGAGCTTGCGGTCGGTGCACTGCCAGCCGCTCCAGCGGGTGCGTCCTTCAATCCGCTCCGGTGGAACTGGCGGACCCGGGTGGGCGTGGCAGCGGTGGCCGCCGTCGGGGTGGCGGCGGTGACGTTCGGTACCTCCTGGCGACGGACGGCGTGGGCGCGCGACGACGCGATACCCACGATCCGGCAGCTCGCCGACGAACAGGATTTCGACGAGGGGGCTCGCGTGGTCGCGCGGGCGCGCGCCGCGCTCGGGGCGGACTCCGCACTCGAGGAAGCAGCGCGCCTGGTCCTGGTCGCGGCGAACTTCACCAGCGAGCCATCGGGCGCACGGGTGTTCCGACAGTCCTACCTGGGCCCGGATACGACATGGACGCTGCTTGGGATCACCCCAATCGACTCCGTCGAAGTACCCAGAGGCCTCGCCCGCTACCGCGTCGAGCTCGACGGTCATCACCCGTTCATTGCGGGCAGGACCGGCAACTTCCGCCTGCGGGCGCTGAACGACACCAGCCCCGATGAGCTGGTGTTCGGTCTCGGCGGTCGCCAGATCGGGCGAAACGAGCTGCCAAACGGTATTCGGCATATCGAACCTCCGGTCCTGCCCGAGTTCGCGATGGGCCGGTACGAGGTCACCAATCGCGAGTACCGCCGCTTCGTCGACGCCGGAGGGTACGCCCGTCGCGAACTCTGGGACGAGGTCATCACCCGGGACGGCAAGCGCATTCCCTGGGAAGACGCGATCGCCGGGTTCGTCGATCGCACCGGGTTGCCGGGTCCTGCCACGTGGGAGGCCGGCAAGTATCCGCTCGGACAGGATCGCTATCCGGTCCGCGGCGTGAGCTGGTACGAGGCCAGCGCCTACGCGCGGTTCGCGGGGCTGCAGCTCCCCACCGTGTTTCACTGGTCCAGCGTCGCGGCGCTTGGCGGGCAGAGCCATCGCATCATTTCCGAGAGCAACGCCGGCGGCGACAGCGTGATGGCGGTTGGCCGCACGCGGGGCGTGACACCCGGTGGGCTCTTCGACCTCGCGGGGAACGTGCGAGAGTGGGCCGCGAACGCCATGGGGAACCAGCGCTTCGTTCTGGGCGGCGCTTGGGACGAGCCGGCCTACATGTACCTCTACGCCATCTCGGCCGACCCTGGCAGCCGGCCGGCGAACACGGGCTTTCGCATCGCGAAGTACGACTTGCCGCCGACGTCTCCACTGGTCGCCGCGCTGACGCTCGCCACCCGCGATTACGCGACAGAACGCCCGGCGCCGGATGCCGTCTTCGAGGCATACCGGCGGCAGTTCGACTTCGATCCGGTCCCCCTGCGCGAGCGGCTGGTCGCAAGCGATACGTTCCCTGAATGGACCTGGGAGCGGATTGCCTATCGCGTGCCTTACGCGAACGAGGAAATGACCGCGGACGTGTTCACGCCGCGCGGTCGCACCGCGCCCTATCAGGCGGCGGTCTACTTCCCGGGCAGCGGCGCGATCCAGGCGGGGCCGCTTGCGCGTGGACAGCCGGTTCCTGGCACGGAGAGCATCATTCGCAGTGGCCGCGTGCTGGTCGTCCCGGTGTTCAAGGGAACGTTCGAGCGGTCTGACTCCCTGACCGCGCGCACCGACCGCACGACCCGATTCTATCGCGACCGGATCGTCCAATGGGCCAAGGAAGTGCGAACCACAGTGGACTACCTCCACACGCGAGCGACGATCGACACGACCCGGCTCATCTACTTCGGCACCAGCATGGGCGGGCGCGTGGCGCCCATGAACCTGACCGTGGAGCCCAGATTCCGGATCGCGATCCTGCAGTGTGCGGGCATCGCCCTCGACGAGACCCCGTCCGAGATCGATCCGCTCCACTACCTGCCGCGCGTCAAGGTTCCCGTGTTGATGGTGGGTGGCCGGCTCGACGGCGTGTTCCCGCTCGAGACCTCGCAGCAGCCGTACTTCGAGTTCCTCGGCACTCCGGCGGCTGACAAGCGGTTTGTCGTGGTCGAGTCGGGGCACTGTCCCACCCGCGACCAGTTCTTCCGCGAGGCGCTGCCGTGGCTGGACCGCTACCTGGGGCGTCCGAAGTAGCAGCAGAGGCGAGCAACCGCCGCCAGGTTAGGTCCACACGTCGCGCTCGCGCAACGGGGACACGCGCGCCAGGGCCCGGTAGTCGCGATCGCGAAGCCGAGCACCGAGCCCCGGCCATGACGAGGCCGGCGAATCATTTCCGTTCGCCTCCACCGCGCTGCGTGCCCGGAGCCGCGCTGGCGTCATGACGCGGGTGAGGCCGATATCAGGAGCCGTGGCCGCTCGGGCGGGGCTCCAAGGACGATTCGAGCCAACCGGGAACCTCCCCACCAGCCTCGGAGTGAGCCGTTTGCAGCCGCTTCTGCGCCCGTCTCATGTGTGAAGAACTCGTCCGGAATCGGCCCGACCGCAGCTTGCCTTGCCACCATGCTGGCCTGCGCTGGCGGCGGGGATCCTCCCACTACTGCTGATCCGCCGCCGGGTGCGCCCGCCTCTCTGGCGGTGGCAAACGGGGACGGACAATCAGGCTTCGCCGGAACGACTCTTGCCGTCGCACCGTCGGTCACGGTCCGAGACGCCGCCGGAAGGGCCGTTGCCGGGGCGACGATCACTTTCGCGGTGGTTTCGGGAGGCGGTTCGATTGCCGGCGCCACGGTGACGTCGAGCGCACAGGGCGTTGCCACCGCCGGCGCGTGGACTCTTGGCCCAGACGGCGAACAGGTCCTGGAGGCGCGCCACGCCGCGCTCACCCCTGCCCGCTTTCACGCCACGGTGTCGCCCGCTCACGTCGAGGCCGTCATTCCGCCCAGTGGCGGTAGCATCGAGATCAGCACCCCCGGACACCCGTTCCGGGGACTCAAGCTCACCGTCAGAGCGGGCTCGTTTCCGGATCCGGGAACCTGGCGCTTCGATCTCGCGGCTGGCGTGCCGACCCCGAGTCTGCCGCAGGGGTTCAACGTGATCGGTCCGGCGCTGCACGTGGAAACGGACCGGGGGCGCGCCGCCCGGCTGATGACGCTCAGGGTTCCATTCCAACACGTCGCGGGCAGCATTCGCCTGTTCGTAGTGGCGGATCCGGGGACGTCGGCGCTGGAGCTGGCGCCGATCGTCGCTCAGGACAACGAGAGCATAACGGTCATGATCGGACACCTGAATGGCTCGCTACTCCTGTCCCCCGGTGGCCCGTTCGCATCGCCGCACGCGTCCGTCGCCGGTGGCTTCCTGGTCGGCTACAACGTCCTCGGCACCATGAATGCCCTCGGCATCACCGAAGCATTGAGCGGGTACCTGAACAAGGCGTGGCCTGCGCCGGAGATGGGTTCGTACCGGTTCCCCGCCGGACACGGGCCTGCCATTGCCCTGCTGAATCTCATGGCGCTGTATCAGAACGCAGCATTCGGCGGGGTGGTGACCGTGAACCCCGCCCTGGGTATCCTGGCCGACACGGCGAGCTTCGCCAGCCTCCAGGTCATCGCCGACCGGCACGCGCGTTCCGTCCTCGCGCAGCAGTCGATCGCCGACCTCTCAGCGGCGCTGGCTGGTCTCGCCGGCCCGCTCCGCGACTCGCTGAGCGCGATCAATCTCATGGGCGGGCTGGCGATTGCGAAGCGGCCCCAGCTGATGGTCTTCGAGGAACGTTTCGCGGCGACGCCTGGGCGGCGTGTGTTTGCGACCGTGTTCGGCAAGGCGAGCGGGGCGCTCTCCTATTCATCGCCCACGGCGCCGGCGAGCCAGTCCACGCTGACGCTCGGACCGGGCGGCTTCCTTGCCCACCTCGTGAGGGAGATCGGCGACGCTGCGCCCTTCGACGCGGAGGGCATCCTGCCGCTGGGCGGAGGTCTCATCTACCCGGTGTCGGACTACCTGGACGTGGTGCCCACCATGATGGCGGCGCTTACCGCCCAGGGTTCAGCGCGTGATGAAGCCAATCGCAGTCTCGCGACGGCCGCCGGTTTTCCCAACGTCACGCTCGAGGTGCAGAACTCCGAAACCGGCCCGTGGGCATCCGCTGACGTTCCGATTGTCATTCGGGACAGCTCGGCCGCTCTTCGCGCTCTCTGCAGCGACTGCGCGCAAGCTCTGCCGCAGAACGGCAGCAGTACCCGGCAAACGGTGGCCATTCAGAAGCAGGCGTCCGCGGGCTTCTCCGGTGCGATCTTCCCGCTTGGGCCGGCATCCACAGGCATTCTCTTCGACGCACTCGGTTTCGGCGACCTGAGGGGAGCGGTGCTGACGCTCATGCCCCCCGCCCTGTCGCTCTCCGCGCTCGGCGCGGCCTATCGCCCGGCCGTGCCCATCCGCCATCCGCTGAGGCTCGACCTCTTTCACCTGCTGCCCGACGCCCACCGGGTTGCGATCGACAGTACCGTGCAGCTGCGGACCAGGCTGGAGCTGCCACCGCCGGGCGGGTATTCCATCGACTGGGACTTTGGCGATGGTTCCCCTGTGGTGCGAACCACCGATGCCGCGGTCGTCTCGCATCGATACACATCAGCCGGAACCCGCTTCGTTGTCGCCGCACTGCGGAGCGGCAGCAGCAGTATGACGCCGGACCGGTTGCTGGCGACGGCCAGAGGGACGGTGGTGGTTGATCCCCCCCCGAAGGAAGCGTGGCGGATGACGTCCCTCACCAAGGTGGCCGAAGTGGGGAACGTCGATCCCGACAATCCAGGTGCGTTCTGGGGCGGCGGATCGGACGGACTGATCTACGGGGGGCTGTACACCTCGCATCGCAACGTGATGCTGCCGCTGCTGACGGCGCCGGCGGAGGGCGTGCTCTATCGCTACACCAGAGCGGACGGCACGGCGGCCGTTGGAGTCCAGCGCGTGGCGGTAGGCGCGGCGCCGAATCTGCAGTTCCAGTCCCATGTCGTCCTGGCAAGCACGTGCAGCTTCGCTGGCTGCGGTGCATGGTACAACCTGACCATCACCGGCGACCACACCTCGGGTACGATCACCGGGTTCAGCGTGCTGTCCACCATCTCGGCCATCAAGGGGGCTGACGGTGTGACCCTGACCGGGACGTTTCGTGTGGCCGAGGGTGGGGTGCCGGTGGTCGATGGTCAACCGGAGCTGCGGCCGCTTCACTACGTGGACTACTCATTCACCGCGGTGCGGGTGCCGTAACGCCGCCGCCTCGGCACCGCCGCCATCGCGCGGCGCCAGTACCTCGGAGTTCGAGTTCCCTTGCGGACGCCGCTGGGCCGATCATGAAGAGGGGGGCCGCGTTCGCGACCCCCCTCTGCGCTCTGCGCGCGATCGCTGCGCTCAGTTCGCGTGGCATCCAGCCAAGAGCATGGAGCGCAGGCACCCCAGCGCTGTTCGGCGTCGAACTCGGGTATGGTCGTGCGGGCAGGCATGGCGTGGAACCTGACCTCTCCGCCCGTCGCGACCCTTGCATTCACCACGGCCGTCGACGGCTCAACGCAGTGGAGACCGGCGTCGGCGTGAACTGATCGCCGACCGTGCCGTTTCCCAGTCGGCCGCGGTGCCCGTTACCCCAGCAGAACGCCTCGCCGGACGCTGTCAGTGCACACGCATGGTAACGCCCAACGGAGAGCGAGGTGTAGGTCCGACCGCCAGAGACCACCACCGGTTGGGCGCTGACGGTCAGGCCGGACCCGGCTCCCAGAACGCCAAAGAGATTTGTGCCCCAGCAATACGGCGCTCCGTTCGCCGCCAGTGCGCATGTGTGTATCTCACCAGCGCCCACGGCACTGAACGTCAGCGAGTTGCTCACGAGCATCGGCGTCGTAACGAGGCCGGTCGGTCCGGGGCCGACTGCGCTCGTCGCATTGTCGCCCCAGCAGTACAGCTGTCCCATGGTTGTCACGCCGCATGTGTGCCCGCTCCCCCCCGCGCTGAGGATGTTCTCGCCGCCGGACGCACTGATCGAGGCGAAGACGTGGCCGCCAATCACGGGCACCGGGGTCAGGCTTGGCAGCAGGGTGCCGGTGCCAAGCTGGCCTCCGTCGTTCGCACCCCAGCAATACGCGGCACCCGCCATCGTCACGCCGCAGGTGTGCCACGTTCCGGCGGAGATGGACCGGAACACGTGTCCTCCGACGACCGCGACCGGCACCGAGCTGTCGTGGGTGTTGCCGGTGCCGAGTCGCCCTGTCGCGTTCGCCCCCCAACACCATGCGGCCCCCGATGTGGCCAGGCCACAAGCGCCCGCCCGTGCGGCCTCAATAGATGTGAATGCCAATCCGCCAGCCACATCCACGGGCGATTCGCTGGCGTTGAGCGATCCGTTGCCGAGCGAGCCGGCGATGTTCGAGCCCCAGCACGACCCGGCGCCGGCTGACGTGGCGGCACAGGTGAACGGGCCGCTGAACACGTGGCCCCCGGCAGCGAGCGTGGCGTAGCCCGTCGATGTCGGGGCCTGCGCCGGCGTGAGCAGGTTGAGCGAGACATTGTCACCGCGCTGACCGTCGCTCCCCGGGCCCCAGCACCACGCCGCTCCAAGGGTGGTGACAGCGCAGGTGCGGGACCAATGGGCCGAGATCGAGGCGAAGTTGTGTGCGCCGGTCACGAGCGTGGGAATGAGACGGTTGGCTGCCCCGCCGTTCCCCAGCGCCCCTTCCGAGCCCAGCCCCCAGCAGAGCGTCTGGCCGCCCGCGGTGATTCCGCACGTGTGCTGGTAGCCGGTGGAAATGGATGCGAAGGAGTGCCCACCTGCGACCGGAACGGGAACCTGGCTCGATCCAACCCCGCCCGTCCCCAGTTCGCCGTGCAGGTTGCCGCCCCAGCACCAGGCGGCGCCGCCTGCCTTCAGTCCGCATCGATGATTGCCGCTCGTCGCCAGCGTCACGAACGTGTGCCCTGCGGCTACGGCGATCGGCGTGTGCCGGAAGATGAGGTCCACCGCGCCCCAGCAGTACACGGCGCCTGCCACCGTGACTCCGCACGATTCGCGGTTCCCCAGCGACAGCGAGGTGAAGACATGACCGCCACCCACAGCGACCGGAACGTTGCTGTTGTCGAATGTGCCGTCGCCCAGTTGGCCGTTCATGTTCAGGCCCCAGCACCAGGCGGCACCGGCCGGCGTCAGGCCACAGGCGTGATGATCACCGGCGGCGATCGACGTGAATACCCGGGACCCCGCGACCGCAACCGCGGTGTGCGAGTCCACGAGCGTACCGTTGCCAAGCTGGCCGCTCGGATTGGCGCCCCAGCACCAGGCCTTCCCCTGGCGGTCGAGCCCGCATGTGAACCCATAGGTGTGGAATCGAAGGAGGCTCTCGCCCCCCGCCGCAAGGACCTGGAAGGAATGCCCACCCGTCACAGCGACCGGCGTCGGGCGATCGATCATTGCGCCCTGGCCAAGCTGGCCATTGTCATCCGATCCCCAGCACCAGGCGGCACCCTGGAGTGTGAGCGCACAGGTGTGGTATGGGCCCGTCGCGACCTGACCCCAGACCCGGGTGCCGGCGACCGGTACCGGTGCGAAGGCAACTGGTGGCGTTGTGGTGAAGGCGTGGAGGAATGTGCCCTCGCCCCAGCACCATGCCTGACGAGTCTGTGTCAATCCACAGGTGTGCGTGTCGCCCGCGGCGAGGGCCACGAAGCCGGCGGCCGGTGGCGCATTGATGGTCAGCTGGCGGACGGCACTCGTGCCGCCGCCAGGTCCCGGATTGACCACCGTCACGTTGGCGGACCCGAATGCGGCGATGTCAGTCGCCGGGATCATCGCCGTGAGCTGCGAGCCCGAGACCACCGTCGTCGGGCGCGACGCGCCGTTCCAGCGCACAACGGACGTGCTTCGGAATCCCGCACCGGTCACCGTCAGGGTGAAGCCAGGGCCGCCAGCCAGCGTCACTGACGGAGCGATCGACGAGACCGTCGGGGCCGGGTTGTTCACGGTGAAGGTGAGCGGGGCCGATGTGCCACCGCCCGGGGCAGGAGTGAACACCGTGACGTCCACCGTCCGCGCGGATACGACATCGGTCCCCGGGATGGCGGCGGTGAGCTGCGTGCCCGAGACAAGTGTCGTTGGGCGCGCCGCACCATCCCAGCGTACGACCGACGCCGCCGTGAACCCGGTGCCGGTGACGGTCAGGGTGAATGGGGTATTCGCCGCAATGACCTGCGCGGGCGTGAGCGTGGCGGCGACGGGCACCGGATTCGGTGCAACGATGGCAAACGGCAGAGCGCTCGATGAGCCACCACCGGGGGCAGCGTTGTACACACTGACTTGCGCGGAGCCGGCCACGCCGATGTCTGCGGCCCCAATGGTCGCGCTGGCCTCCGTCCCCGAAGCGCGCGTGGTCGGCCTGGGCTCTCCATTCCATCGAACCACGAGGCCGGGCATGAAGCCCGTGCCCGTCACCACCAGGGTAAACGCTCCCGTGCCTGCCACGCCAGACGACGGAACAAGAGCCGTGATGGCCGGGACCGGGTTGTTCACGGTCAGCGATGCCTGGCCGACCACACCCTCGATGGTGGCGACGACCTGCGAGGTTCCGGCTGCGATACCTGTCGTGGTGCCGCTCGCGGACACGGTCGCCACCGATGTATTCGAGCTCGACCAGGACGTCGACCGTCCCGTGAGGACCTGCCCGCTCGCCGACCGAGCGGTCGCGACGAAACCGCGCGACTCACCCACGAGCATCGACGCGGCAGCCGGTGTGACATCAACGGTGTCGACCGCGGCCTCTCCGGGGCTTGTCCCGTCGCCTCCGCCGCAACCGGTCACCACGACCGTCAGAACCGCGACGGCCAGAATCGACGTCAGTCTCATCTCCGTCCTCCTTCCGCCCGCCCGTTCCCTGCGCAACGCTGCCGCGCAGTCTACCTCTACGTGCGGAAGGCGGAGGCCGACGGGCTCATTCTGGTCCCGTGTCATTCCCTGACCGCGCCCTGGCGAGCCGCCTGCGAACGAACGATGGGCCCTTCCCTTCCCCCGACTCAGCGACCTTCAGCGGCACGTCCACCCCTCCGCGGGGCGGTGCGACGGACAGCTTCCGTGTGCCGAGCAGTGTCGGGCGCGGGCCACGGGACGAAGGCTTATCCGGACGTGGGGGCCGCTTCTCACAACCCCTCTCATTCCCCACTCATCGCTATCCAGAGAAAAGGGGCCGCTCTCGCGACCCCCTTCCTTGCAGCAACCAGCAAGTAGCAACCAGCACCCAGCGTCTGCCTAGTACATCCCGCCCATGCCGCCGCCCGGCGGACCGGCCGGCGCGGGCTTCTCTTCCTTCTTCTCGACGATCAGCGCCTCGGTCGTGAGCAGGAGGCTCGCGATTGACGCCGCGTTCTGCAGCGCCGTGCGGGCGACCTTGGTCGGGTCGATGACGCCGGCCGTCACCAGGTTCTCATAGGTGTCGGTCAGCGCGTTGTACCCGAACTGGTCGTCCTTGGACGAACGGACCTTCTCGACCACGATCGAGCCTTCCGCGCCGGCGTTGTACGCGATCATGCGCATCGGCTCCTCGAGGGAGCGACGGATGATGTCGACCCCGATCTGCTCGTCGTGCTCCTCGAGCTTGAGGTTCTTGAGGGCGCGCTGCGCGCGGATGAGCGCCACGCCGCCGCCGGGCACGATGCCCTCTTCCACCGCGGCGCGGGTCGCGTGCAGCGCATCCTCGACGCGGGCCTTCTTCTCCTTCATCTCGCTCTCGGTCGCGGCGCCGACGTTGATGACCGCCACGCCGCCGGCCAGCTTCGCCTTCCGCTCCTGGAGCTTCTCCTTGTCGTAGTCGGAGGTCGTCTTCTCGATGGCGACCTCGATCTCCTTGATCCGGCCCTTGATGGCCTCGGCGTCGCCGGCGCCGTCGATGATCGTGGTGTTGTCCTTGTCGACCACGATGCGCTTGGCGCGACCCAGGTCGGTGAGGACCGTGTTCTCGAGCTTGAAGCCGACCTCGTCGGAGACGACCTGGCCCTTGGTGAGCGTCGCGATGTCCTGCAGCATCGCCTTGCGGCGGTCACCGAAGCCCGGCGCCTTGACGGCGCAGACCTTGAGCGTGCCGCGGAGCTTGTTGACCACGAGCGTGGCGAGCGCCTCGCCCTCGATGTCTTCGGCGATGATGAGCAGCGGGCGGCCCGCCTGGGCCGTCTTCTCGAGGATGGGGAGGAGATCCTTCATCGCCGAGATCTTCTTGTCGTGGATGAGGATCACCGCGTCCTCGAGCACCGCCTCCATCTTGTCCGGGTCGGTGACGAAGTAGGGCGAGATGTAGCCGCGGTCGAACTGCATGCCGTCGACCGTCTCGAGGGTCGTCTCGATACCGCGGGCCTCCTCGACGGTGATCACGCCGTCCTTGCCGACCTTCTCCATCGCGTCGGCGATCAGGTCGCCGATCTCCTTGTCGTTGTTGGCGGAGATGGCGCCGATCTGGGCGATCTCCTTCTTCCCGGCCGTCATGACCGACATCTTCTTCAACTCGTCGATGACGGCGGAGACGGCGCGCTCGATGCCGCGCTTGATCGCCATCGGATTGGAGCCGGCGGTGACGTTCTTGAGGCCTTCGCGGAAGATGGCCTGGGCGAGGACAGTGGCGGTGGTGGTGCCGTCGCCGGCGACGTCGGACGTCTTGGTGGCGACTTCCTTCACCATCTGGGCGCCCATGTTCTCGATCGGGTCGGCGAGCTCGACTTCCTTCGCGACGGTGACGCCGTCCTTGGTGACGGTCGGCGCGCCGAACTTCTTGTCGAGGACGACGTTCCGGCCCTTGGGGCCGAGGGTGACCTTCACCGCTTCGGCGAGCTTGTCGACGCCGCGCTTCAGCCCGGCGCGCGCGTCAACGTTGAAATGGAGTTCTTTGGCAGCCATGGGAGTTTCAGGTGAGAGTTGAGAGTTGTGAGTTGTGAGTTGTGAGCAGCCGCGAGGAGAGCAGAGGCCTTCGGCCTCTCGGCCCTCAACTCGCAACTCACAACTGTCAGTTGATCACCGCGAGGACGTCGCTCTCGCGCAGGATCAGGTACTGCTCGTTGTCGATCGTGACCTCGGTGCCGCTGTACTTCCCGTAGAGCACCTTGTCGCCGACCTTGACTTCCATCGCGACCTTCTTGCCGTCCTCGGTGCGGCCGGGGCCGACGGCAACGATCTCGCCCTGCTGCGGCTTCTCCTTGGCGGTGTCGGGGATGTACAGCCCGCCGCGCATGGTTTCGGTCTCTTCCAGCGCCTTCACGACGACGCGGTCGGCGAGCGGCGCGATTCTGGTTGCCGCCGCGCTCTTGGTGGCCATAGCGTGCATCCCTCCTGCTGGGAAATGAGTGGTGGTCCGATCGCTGGCACTCACTCGAATTGAGTGCTAGCGAGGGATGAATGGTAGGCAGAATCCCGGCAATCGTCAAGGCAGCCCCGCGTCGCTTGGTAAATCAGTTAAGTAGTTCACAGCAAACAGGTTACGACCGGAATCGACGTCCTCACCCGGACAATTCCCAGGCCGCCCTCCGGGGACAGTTCCACCGCCATTGACTTCAGGATCGGCGGGCTACAAATTGTAGTCACACATGACTACATGGCGGGCGAATGCGAACGATCGGCGTGCGTGAACTGAAGGCTCATCTCAGCCGCATCCTGCGGGAGGTGCAGCGGGGCGAGCACTACCTGGTGACGGATCGTGGGCGGGTGGTCGCCGAACTGCGGGTGCCGGGATCCGGTGTGCCGGCGAACCTCAGTGCGTCCGATGCCGCGCGCCTTCGACTGGTGGCGGCGGGTGAGCTGCGAGTCGCCGAGCGTCCGCGCACGCCGTACCGCCGGAGCGGGATCTCGCTGGCCGAAGGTACGGCGAAAGAGGCGCTGGATTGGGTGAGAGGCGAACGGTAGTTCGCCGTGGTCGTCTACGCCGAGTCCAGCTCGGTTCTGTCATGGCTCTTCAATGAGCCCCGGGCTGCCGTGGTCATCGAAGTCCTGCAGGCAGCCGATGCCGTGGTGGCGTCCGAACTGACCGGTGTGGAGTGCGCGCGCGCGATCCATCGGCTCGCGTCGCGCGGGCTCATCAGCCGGGCCCAGGCCGCGACCCTCCTGCTGGAGTTCGAGTCAGCGGCCGCCCAGTGGGACCGGCTCGAGGTTCGCGAGCGGGTGATCGGGCTCGCCTCGGGACCGTTTCCAGTCGAACCGGTCCGGGCCCTGGATGCTATTCACCTCGCGAGCGTCATGGTGGCTCGCGAGGTGTGGCCCGAGTTGGCAGTGCTCTCGTTCGATGAACGGGTGCGCGCGCACGCAACGGCCCTGGGCTGTGCGGTACTCCCTGGCGCGGTGTAGACCCGGTCGCATCCCACGAAGCAGGTCTCCTTCAGCAGGGCCCGCGGACGACCTGCCTCACGACGCGCACCCGCCGCCACCCCTGCCTGCAGCCAATGCGCCACACAGCTGTTGGCGGTGGCCGCCACGTCCGCCGATTCAGTGGGCCGTCCGTGAGAGACCTCCGCGCCTCATGCGTGGCGCCGGCGCGAACGACCTGCACTGGTGTTCGGCGACACGTGCCGGGCTACGGGCTGGCGCTCGCCGTGCCACGGAGAACGACCGGGCCAGCGTCGTCACCGTCATCGCCCTCGCGCACGATCTCGATGGTGATCGTTTCGCTCATCCAGTCGAGGTCATTCGGAAGCGGCGCCCGCACCGTCTCATTGTCGCCGAGGCAGTTCGGCGTGAAGCTCATCAGTCGAATCCTTCCATTGGATGTCGTCTGTGCGTACACAGCGTAGAAGAGCCGACTGGAGACGGCGATGTCGGCGGAGGACGAACCCCAGCCCCAGGTTGGACACGGCACACCGTGCATGCGGATGTCGAGACTGAGTCCGGGTTCCCACCTGGGGTGGCTGCCGTCGAGGAACGCCCCGTAGACGAAACCTGTCGCCGCCGCATCGGGGAACGGAGACCCGACGGGCGGCGCCAGCTCGAATGGAATCCGCATGTTGTTCCCGTTCGCTGACACGCCCGCGTTGATGGTCACCGCACGGGGCTGTGAGCTGGTCGGTGTCCGATCCGTGCAGGCGGCGACACCGAGGGCCACGCTGAGGATCGCAAGCAAGTTGCGCATCATCTGTTACCTGGTTGAGGGATGGGTTCCGTCGTCGCGGAGCGAACCTGCCATTGGACAGCCGCCTGCGCCTACTGCCTGGCGATCGTGATGTCGAACGCACCCGCCGACCCCGCCTGGCTGTACTTCCCGTTCGACCCGGCCTTGCAGTGCCGCCCGGAAGTCCCCGTGATCACCCACGTGTTCGCGTCCGGGTGCGACGTCGTGACGCGCGTCGACGCGTCGGCTGCTCCCGTGCACGTCCTTCCGAAGTGCACGATGTCCTGCTTATTGCCCTGCACCAGCTCGAACGTCAGCACTGCGCTCCCCGTCGAACCCACCACCATGCCGTCGAGCCCACAGGCGTTGTCGCCGCCCGGATTGGTGTGGCTGTTCGTATAGAGCCGGTTGCTGGAGCTGCCGGTCGAGTAGGTCGTGCTCCAGCCGATCGTCCGCGGCGTGGACCGGACGGTAAGCATCAGGTTGCCGTTCACGTCGCTGAAGTGCGCGCCGACCCCATCGACGCCCTCGACGTACGCGCCGCCGTCCGACGAGATCGACCCGGTCCCGATGGTGATCGAAAGCGCGGTGTATGCGCCGCAGTTGATCGGCTTGGCCAGCGCAACCTCACCGACCCGCGGGGCGATCGGGGCGATCGTGGCGGTCGGTTCGGTCGCACAGGCGATGATGACCGCCAGCGTGATGGCGCCAGCCGTCGACGGCGCGACGCTGGCCAGGGAGAACGGGCGATGGCTCGTCATGACTTCCTCCTCCGGTGGGGAGGCGTCGAGCGCGCCCTCGCTGGCCGAGGCACCCGTCACCCGGGTTGCCGCACCACGGTGCGGCCCTCAGATTCAGCGATACCACGCACGACCCCTCGGGGTTGTGCTTCGGTCGCCGTCGGCTGGAGTCTCCTCCAAGATTCGCCAGCCGGCGGCGTTTCTTCTCTCCGCCCCGCATGACCATCGAGGCGGCACTTGGCCTGACTAGGACCCGCAGAGCCCGTCGTCGCGGTTCACCGTCACATCGAGCGCCATGGCGCCGGCCGCGTACAGGATGACCGCCGACCTGTAGAAATCCGCCGTCGTGCCGCGAACCCGCCACGTACACGGGCTGCCATCGGTCGAGCGCCTCAGAACCTGGTACCGGCCGTCGGTCCACACGACGTTATACGCGGCGTCGTCGTACCGGCCGTCGCCGTCAGTGTCCACGTTGAAGTACGTGTGCAGCGTCGGCGAGAAGCCGCCCTTCTGGACGGGCACGCCGCCGATCGGACACCCGGGATCCGCACAATCGCTGTTCGCGAACAGGAGTCCGGGGATGTGAACGAGGACGTCGTTGCCGGTCCCGTCGCAGTTGAGCGCGCTTCCCGAGTAGACCCAGGACGCGGGCAGTCGGCGCTCGATGCTCCGGCCCTCGTCGCACGGCGGCCGCATGTTGAAGTTCCCGTTGCTCTGCCCGTTCTGCTGAGGGTTCGTGACGAATCCCCCCTCGTACCATCCCAGACCGTCGCCGTAGAGCCCCGTCGGCGACTCGACCGACGCCGCCACGATGTCGATGGTCGGCCCGGTTACGGCGAACATCTCGATCCCGATCCCCTTCTTGCCACCGCGAGCTGTGACCTCGACGTCGTACAGGTCAATCGCCGCTTCGAGCGCGATCGACACGTCGGCCACGAGCTCGGTCGAACTGCGGAACGTAGTGCTGTTCACCACCACCGTGGATACCGCCCTCCCGTTCAGCAGGAACCGGACGGTCGACCCATCGTCAAAGCCCGACCCCAGGACCCGCACGTTCAAGCGAACGTCCTGCGGAGCCGAGGAAGGATCGGTGTTGTTCACGACGGGCGAGGTCCCGCCACCCCCACCACCGCCGCCGCCGCCGCCGCGTCCGGAGCCTTTGGCCAGCGCTACTTCGCCAACCGCCACGGCGCCGGTCGGCGCCCGGTCCGAGCACCCGACGAGTCCGGTCAACCCGGCGGCGACCGCCAGAACCTGCCGCAGGTGACGCACGAATCCACGATGCATGAGCTTCCTCCCGTCCTGGAACCAGCCCGCTTCACTTAGGAACGGACGACCCCGGGAATCCTGCGCCGGACCGCGCCCGTTCCCCTGGACCGTGGTGCCAGACCCCCGAACCGTTCAGCGCGTACGCGGCCCAGAAGTACGGCGCCCGGTAGCGGGGATCCTCCCGGAGCGTCCGCTGCGCCCCCGCCACGGCATCCGCGAGGGAATACGATGCCCGTGACCTCATCCCGTCGGCGAGCGCGGCATAGAACCGGGCCGCAAAGGCCGCCGCCGCCTCGTCCTCCACCCGCCAAAGCGTGGCGATGACGTTCGACGCCCCCGCCTGCAGAAAGGCCAGCGAAAGCGTCGCCACATCCTCGCCGCGATCGAACCAGGTGGAGCCGGCCGGCCCCACCCCCGTCTCGCAGCCCGAGAGAAACACGAGCTGCGCGCGACTCGACAGGCCGAGGACCTCGTGGACGTCCAGGCGGCCATCGTCCTCCGGCGAGGCTGCCTGCCCCCGCCGCCGCGCGAAATCGAGCCGGGAGAAGAGCGGACTCGACGCATTGAGCCAGCCGTGCGTGGCCGCGTGCACGACCGGC
>JABWBJ010000318.1 GCA_013360595.1 Gemmatimonadaceae bacterium
CTCGTGGCCGGGGCGAAGGCGTCGCCCACCACCAGGGGGAGCACCTGCTCGAGCGCCACGGCGCCGAGGAGCGCGCCCCCGGTCAACGCCAGCTGCACGCGCCATCCGAGCCGGCGCAGCCGGCGGTCGGCCTCAGAGGGATCCCGCGACCAGCAGTCGACCAGCTCGGGCACCGACACCATGAACAGCTCCCGCACGGCGTAGATGACCGCCATCGCGATGCTGGCCGCGAGCCCGGCGTAGCCGACGTCCTCCGGCGACAGGCCGCCCACGCTCGTGGCGAGCACCGGGCCGCGATAGGTGACCTGTCCGACGAGGAGCGCGAGCCCCGACACGCGTCCGAAACGCATCGCGCCCTCAGGGATCGGCGCCCCCGGCGAGGCGTGCCTGACGAGCGGCCACACCAGCGCGAAGGCGAACAGCAGCCCGGCCGCGCACCCCAGCGCCACGGTCCACATCACGTCCACCGTCCAGCCGAGCGCGGCGAAGGCCGGCACGAGGAGCAGCAGCGCCACGTTCCGCGCCGAGAGGCGGTAGCTCCAGATCCACGTGGCGCCCAAACCGAGGGCGATCTGCGCCAGCAACAGGGCGCCGACCTCCGCGCCGAGTGCGGCCAGGACCAGTGCCGCGTCCGGCGCCGGGAAGCTCGAGGGACGCGCCATGACCAGTACGATGGCCACCAGCAGCGCGATCCCCATCTGCGCCGCACGCAGCGGCAGGAGCCGGATGGTCAGGCTCCTGGCCGTTCCAACCCGCAAGTGCTCCGGCGCAGCCGGCACGAACCGCGCGAAGGAGGCCGGCGCGCCGAGGGACATCGCCACGGACCCGATCGTGACGACGGCCAGTGCCACGGACATGCGGCCGAACTCGGCGGGACCGAGCAGGCGCGGCAACAGCGTGACCAGAAGCGCCTGCGTTCCGATCTCCAGGGCCTTCCCGCTCACCGCCGCGCGCCGGGGCGAGAAACGCAGCGCCCAGGCCGCGGGACCGGCGGCCGACGTCATGGTCTCCGCAGGCGCGGCAGGATCGGTCATTGCAATCCGAAACTAACGGTCGCGACGGCCTTGGGCACCGTGCGGCCACGCTCGCCGCCGGCGGCGGAACGGCAACCACTCCCGGTCATCGGGATGCCGACGTGTCGGACACATGGAAGAGCAGCATCGACTTTCCGATCAGGGCCGCAGGTTGGCGGTCCCTGAGCCACTGGTAGTCGGTGCCACTCAGCAACGGGTATCGGCTGACGGCAATCCAGCCTGTCGTGGGCACGCCGGGTGCCAGGCGGCGGACGGGCGGCAAGCCATGGCGCTCCGGGTCGGCCGTTCCCCAGTACCCAATGGCGACGGCCGGTATGCGACGGGCCCTCAGCGTGTCAGCCAGACGGTTGAGGTCCTGCCCCCAATCGAGGTCGCTGTCGAGCAGAACAGGTTCGGCTCGCAGCCTGGCCAACTCGTTGAACCAGGCCAGGTAGTCCGGATGGGCTCTGATCGACGAGATCACCTGCCAGGCGACCAAGAGAAGGAGGAGGCCGGCCTGGATTCGCCGTCGGCGAACCGACCCCTCGACCGCCGCGGCGGCTCCAACTATGACCGCCAGTAGCGGGTAGATCGGCAGCACGTGCCGCAGCCCGAGGTTGATGTTCATCGGAATGACGACGGCCATGATCGCCCCCGCCCCCAGCACCGGCGCGAGGTCCCGCCAGCGCCGGCGCCGAAGCACCGCCACCGCGCCCATCACCGCCAGGATCAGGAACGGGACTGGAGTCTTCACCGCGAGCGCCACCGGGAAGAAGTACCAGACACCGCCGTGGTGCGAGCTGCCGAGCACGTAACTCGCACGGCCCGCCTGGTTCATCCAGGCGACGGAACTCAGGCCCCGGACGAACTCCGGCGCCGGATACACCGGCGCGTGTGTGGCCGCGATGACGGCGTCCCGAATCGTCTCGTTGCCGCCGGTGACTCGGTCCAGGATCCTCACGTGGAAGCCGTCGGAGCTGGTGAACAGCGGCCCGGTCGAGAAGCGATAGCCGGCCCAGACGACCAGGACGGCGGCAGCGGCGGCGACGCCGAGCGACCCGACCCGGCGTGCCACCCGCGGTGTCGGCTCTCCGGCGACGGGCGCCCGTTGCCGGAACGTCATCGCCCACCGAACGACCAGGAGCGGCACCACGGAGGCCACGAGAAACACGGGTCCACTCACCTTGCTCAGCGCGGCCAGTGCCATGGCAATGCCGAGCACCGTGGAGCGGGCACCGGTGGGAGCCTCCAGCCACCGGACGAGCGCGAACAGCGCGAGGGCGACAGTTGCCGCGGCAGCCATGTCGGTCGTGGCCAGGCCGGCGTGCGCGAGCACCGGAGGCAACGTGGTGAACATGGCCACGGCCACGAGGGCCGCCCGGCCGCCGAAGAGGGCCGTGGTCCACATCCAGACGACCCCCGCGGCGAGAACGAAGAAGGGGAGGATGCCGAGCCGCGCGAGGGCCAGGTTGCGACCGTACGTCCCGCGAGCGTACAGCAGGTCGTTGCCTTCCTTCCAGATGTCGGCGTTCCCCATCGACCGGATCCCGTCGGCGTAAGGCAGCACGGCCGATGCGACGCGCGCCAGCGGGGGATGGAGCAGTTCGTACGTGTACCGCCCCTTGTCGAGCCACTCCATGCCCGCGGCCACGTGCGCGGGTTCGTCGTATGTCTGGCTGAACACGCGGTGCGTCGCGACGATTCGTGCCGACGCGAGCAGCACCAGCCCGACGGCAAGCCATCCGGGCCTTCCGCGAATCCTCCCCAGGAAGCCAGGCGTCATGGCCCTCCAGTGACCGTGCCTGCTCCGCGCCCACGCCGCACGGCCGGCGACACCGTGCTGTCCTCCCTGGTCGCCGCCGGTTCAGTCATCGCGGCCGCAAGCTAATGCGTCCGGGTTGCCCCGGATACCGTTCGCCTGACGCGCCGGAGGATGGAGTCTCAGCGGCCGGGCTCCGCAGACTCCCCGCTGCGATCGCGGATCAGTTGCCTCACGTCACGCCATCCGTAGGCACCGTCGAACAGCCCGCGGTCGTTGCGAAGACGCTCCCCGCCCATGCGGTCGTAGAACCCCAGCGTCGGGTTCGTGAGCTCCGCGAACAGGATGAACGAGTGCATGCCACGCTCCAGGAATCGCCGGGCCGTCTCTTCCATCATGCGCCGGCCCAGTCCGAGGCCATGGTACTCCCATCGCAGGTAGATCTTGCTCAGCTGCCCCTCGAACTCGCCTCCGTCGTACGGCTTGCCCCACGTGAACCCGATCAGGCGGCCGGTTCGATCCGCCAGCACGAGGACGAAGTCACGCCGCGGCTCCTTCGAGAACACCTGCCGCCACTGCCACTCCCGCGTCGCCACGCTCGGCCCTCGCGCGGTGTTGTAGGTCGCGTTCCAGGTGGTCACGTGCAGTTCGGCCAGGGCCGGGATGTCGGCGGCGACCGCGTCGCGAAACGTGATCGAGTCGATGGTCTCGCCACGGGCCCGGAGCGCCCGGGCATTCCCGGCCCCCGTCGGACGCGAGCGCGCGCTCCAGGCGCGGCGGACCGCCGCCAG
>JABWBJ010000319.1 GCA_013360595.1 Gemmatimonadaceae bacterium
GCTCCGATGGGCATCGATCGCCGAGGTGCCGACCGCCAACAGCGGCCGGGCCGCCATCCGGCTGTCGTGGAGCGCGCGCCCGGAGCGCATCGAGCAGTGCCGGCGCCTCAGCGACGACGAACTCGCGACGCGGCCGGCCCACATGCGGCTCCGTTACGAATGCACGGGTGTCTTCGCCCGCTACCTCCTCGTCGTCGAGCGCGACGGGCAGCGCATTGCCGCCGACACCATTCGCGGCGGCGGTCTCCGCCACGACCGGCCGATGCACCTGTTCCAGGAAATCCTGGCCGACCCCGGCGGCCAGCGCGTCACCGTGTCGCTGTCGCGGCTCGACTCAACGTCGGCCGAGACGCCTTCGACACCGGAGACGGGGGGTGACACCCTGCTCGGTGCGCGCGAGCTGCGAGAACTGGACGAACGGCGGCGGCGCGCCGGGGAGGCCATTCCTCCGCTCCTCGTGCTGGACACCGCGCTCACGCTCCGGCCCCGGCAGGTGCTGCTGGTCACCTACGACGGGCAGGCGCGGCGCCTCGTCGCCCGGACGGAGGACCGATGAGGACCGCCAGCGGCCGGGTCACTCCCCCATGGCCTTGATGACCACGCGCTTGGGCCGCTGGCCGTCCCACTCGCCGTAGAACACGCGCTGCCACGGCCCGAAATCGAGCCGGCCGTTCGTGACCGGAACGATCACCTCGTGGCCGACCGTCAGGGAGCGCAGGTGCGCCGCGGCATTGTCCTCGCCCGTGCCGCTGTTGTGCCGGTACCGGGACGGCTCCCAGGGCGCGACCCGCTCCTCGAGCCAGTCGAGGATATCCTTCCAGAGACCCGGCTCGTGGTCGTTCACGAAGACACTGGCGGAGATGTGCATCGCCGATACGAGAACGAAGCCTTCGGCAATACCGGCCGCCGCGCGGCACCGCTCCACGTCGTCCGTGATGTCAATGATCTCCTGCCGCTTCTTCGTGTTGAACGTGAGGTAGATGGTGTGGGATCGCATGGGCGGGGTTGGACGAGGCGGCGGCGACCGTCAGGCGGGCTGGAGCGGCCAGGCAGGGGGCCGAGGGCAGTTGGCCTGTTGCCGCGGAGGGCTCCCGGCCCTCCCTGTTCATGGGCAATCTGCCACTGACATCCGACCTCAGGAATTAGCGATCATCCGTCAGCCGCCTCCCGTTCCATCTTCAGCACCCCGTCTGGCTCCGCAAAGGTGTTCCGTTCGGCTCCGTTTCGCGCGCGCCTCCTGGCGATCCTCCTGCTGCTGGCCCTCGTGCCGGCGATCGGCGTGACCGTCGCGTGGTCGGTCGGCGTCGGGCGGGTCCTGCCGGTGATCGGGGAGTCGGCAGCGTGGGAGCGCGCCGCTGCCACGGGGTCCCGCGCGATCGAGGGTCTGCGCGACGCCGAGCTCTCGCCCGCACAGCGTGCCGCGCTGCAGGTCCACGAGCGCGAACTGGGGCAGTCCCTCACGCAGGCCCGTCGCCTCGAGTACCTGGTCGACCGGTTCGTGCCGCTGGTGGTGGGCGGCGCCTTCGCGGGCCTGCTGCTGCTGGTTCTGGTCGTCTCGCGCCTGGCGGGGCACCTGAGCCGCCAGCTGAGCCGCCCCCTGAACGAGCTGGTCCGATGGGCGGACCTGATCGCCAGAGGGCAGCCGCTGCCTCCCGAGACGCCGGTGCGCGGCGCACCGGAGTTCGAGACCCTGCGGCAGCGGATGCGGTCCATGGCCGCCGGACTGTCCGAGGGTCGGGCGCGCGCGCTCGAGGCCGAACGGCTGAGCGCCTTTCGCGAGAGTGCGCGCCGGTTCGCCCATGAGCTCAAGAATCCGCTCACGCCCATGCAGTTCGCGCTGGCCAGGCTCGAGCGCGAGGCGCCGCACTCGGTGGCCGATGCCGTCGAAGTGCTCCGCACGGAAACGGCCCGCCTGGACCATATGGCGCGGGCGTTCGCGCAGTTCGGGCGCCTTCCGGAGGGGCCGCCATCGGACGTGGACCTCGCGGAGCTGGTCCGGTACGCGGCGCGGTCCACCCTCCCCCCGTCGGTGGCTGTCGAACTCTCCATTCCCGCGGGCGAAACGATGATCCGGGGACACCATGACGCGCTGCAGCGCGCCCTGACCAACGTGCTGCTGAATGCCGCCGACGCCTGCGGTCCGCATGGGAAGGTCGCCATCAGGGTAGGCCGGACCACGGTCAAGGGAGTCCCATCGGCGGTGATTTCGGTGCGCGACGACGGCCCCGGGATCCCCCCCGACCGAATCCAAACCATCTGGGAGCCGTATATCACCAGCAAGCCCGGGGGAACCGGGCTTGGTCTGGCCATCGCGCGGCAGGCGATTCTGGCACATGATGGAAGCATCGAACTCGCCTGCCCGCCGGACGGAGGCACCGAAGTGACCTTCGTGCTGCCGGCGCCGGAACCGTCGCCCACCGCCAAACCCGGATTGCCACAGTGACCGAGGACACCATCATCGCGCTTGCCGGCATGATCACGGGCCTCGCCATGGTGCTCGGCCTGCCGCTCGTGATCGTCCAGGCGCGCAAGCTCTGGATGCGCGATACCGCGGCTCGCAGCCCCGCGATGGAGACGGACCTCCGGCTCGAGCGCATCGAGACGGCCATCGATGCCATGGCGGTCGAGATCGAGCGCATCTCCGAGGGCCAGCGCTTCGTGACCCGGCTCCTCTCCGAGCGCGGCGAAGAACGCGCCGGGATCCCCGCCTCCACGTCCCCCCGTCAACCATCCTGAGGCAGCCGATGGATCCAGCGGAAGTCGCGGTCGCCGCCATCATTTTCGGCACCACCAGCGTCACCATCATCACGCTGGCGCGCATGCGGATGCAATCGAAGGAGCGCCGGCAATGGCTGCCTGACGCGTCGGTCGAGGAACGCCTCGAGCGCATCGAGCAGGCCGTGGACGCGATTGCCCTCGAAGTCGAGCGCATGTCGGAGTCGCAGCGATTCACGTCGCGCGTGCTCGCCGAACGACTCCCCTCCCCCGGCCCTCTCCCGGGCGGCGAACGAGGTACGCCATGATGCCGGCCGTTCAGCAGCAGACGCCGGCGCCGTCGGCGCCGCCGCCACCGCGGGCCGCGACCCCCGCGCCTCTCGACGGCGACGAGCTGGCGCGGCGCATCGAGGACGCCGTGACGAAGGGGCTGGAGCAGGCGAGCGCGAATGCGGACCAGGGCCAGGCGGTCCGTGACGGGATCCGCGGCACCATCGAGGAAATCCGCGCGCAGGTGGAGGCCGCGCGCGCCCAGGGGGTCGAGGGGATCGTCGTGCGGCCGCAGTTCGGTGACAATGTGATCCCGCCCGGGGCCGTCGACATCTCCATCGCCTTCTTCGTCATGACGGCGTTCGTCATCGTCGGCCTGCCGCTGGCCCGCGCGTTCGCGCGCCGGATGGATCGCAAGGGTGCTTCCGCCGCCGCCGACCTCGAGATCGCCCCCCGGCTTGACCGCATCGAGCAGGCCATCGAGGCCATGGCCATCGAGGTCGAGCGCGTTTCCGAGGGCCAGCGCTACACGACGAAAGCCATCGCCGACCTGCGCGGTCTCCCCGCGGCCGC
>JABWBJ010000320.1 GCA_013360595.1 Gemmatimonadaceae bacterium
ATCGTGGCGCCGCGCTACCGCGGGATCCGCGGCAACCCGGTGCTGTTCGACGCGGCGATGTTCGGCGCGCTGCGGGCCCTGGAAGGCGAGCACGGGGCGCGCGACCTGATCGCGGCGGACCCGTCCCGGGTCACCATGGTGGACCTGGCCGAACCGCCGCCGATGGATATCGACACGCCGACGGACTACGAGGAGCTGCTGCGACGGAATCGGGCGTAGGCGCGCGACCGGTCAGTGGAAGTCGTGGCTCCTGGCCCACGCCTCGCCGGCGTCCGCCGTCAACGCCTGGAACGTTTCACCGCGCAGGTTCACCACCCCGTGCTCCACCTGCAGCGTGCCGCGGATGAGCAGCAGCGGCGAGTTGGAGATCAGCAGGGCCTGGCGCTCGAAGCGCTTCGGCGTGACGACCACGTTCAGAATCCCGGTCTCGTCCTCCATGGAGAGGAAGACGAACCCCCTGGCGGTGCCCGGGCGCTGGCGGACGATGACGAGCCCCGCATGCGCGGCCTTCTCGCCATCGCGGCCGCTGGTCATGAGGTCGTGCGCGGTGCGGATCGCGTTCGGTTGCAGCAGCCGGCGCAGGTGCCGCATGGGGTGGCCGTTGAGCGAGAGCCCGGTCAGGCGGTAGTCGGCGTCGGTGAGTTCGATGCGCGAGAGCGGCGGAAAGAGGAGGGCATGGGGACTGGAGGATGGGGAATCGGGGGGATTCGTGACTCGTGATTCGCGACTCGGCACGTCCGTGCCGCCCGACCGGCCTGTGCTCTGCGTTCTGCGCTCTGCGCTCCGGGGCGCCAGCGGTCCGGCCGCCCCGCGCATCGCATCCAGCGCCCGCCAGAGCGCCACGCGCCGCCGCTGGTTCGGCGGTACGTCGGCCACCATGCGGTCGAAGGCGCCTGCCTCACACAGCGCGCGCACCGCGCCCTGGTCCACGCCTGAACGCCTGACGAAGTCCGCGATGCTCGCAAACGGTCCGTCGGCCAACGCACGCTCCAGCCTTTCGCGCGCAGCCGAGCCGAGCCCACGCACCAATCGCAAGCCGAGGCGGACAGAGGACTCGTGACTCGGCACATCGGTGAAGCCTGTACCCTGGGCGCTGGGCGCTGGGCGCCGGGCGCTCGTAACCGCCCCATCGTGCGGCACCACCACCCGGCCATCCCCCAGGTCCAGCGAATGGTTCCACGTCGAGCACGTCAGATCGACCGGGAGCACCTTCACGCCGTGGCGCTTCGCGTCCTCGACCAGCGTGCCCACCGAATAGAACCCCATCGGCTGGGCATTGAGGATCGCGGCCAGGAACTCGGGCGCGTAGTAATGCCGCAGGTACGCCGACGCGTAGACGATGAGCGCGAAGCTCGCGGCGTGCGACTCGGGGAAGCCGTAGTCGGCGAAGGCGTTGATCTGGTTCCAGATCCGGCGCGCGGTCTCGTCATCGATGCCGTTCCGCCGCATGCCGTCGATGAGCTTCCCGCAGATCGCCGCCATCCGCTCGCGCGAACGTTTGTGGCCCATGGCCTTCCGCAGCACATCGGCCTCGCCGGGCGTGAAACCGGCGGCCGTGATCGCCACCTGCATCCCCTGCTCCTGGAAGAGCGGAACGCCTAACGTCCGCCTGAGCACCGGCTCCAGCGAGGGGTGGGCGAACGTCACGGCCTCCTCGCCCAGCCGCCGGCGCAGGTACGGGTTCACCATGTCTCCCTGGATCGGCCCCGGACGGATGAGCGCCACCTCCACCACGAGGTCGTAGAAGCAGCGCGGCTTGAGGCGGGGGAGCGTGTTCATCTGCGCCCGGCTCTCCACCTGGAAGACGCCGATCGTGTCGGCGGCGCAGAGATCGTCGTACACGGCCTGGTCGCCCAGGTCGAGCTGCGCGAGGTCGAGTGACACGCCGCGCGTGGCCCGGATGTACGTGAGGCAGTCCTGCAGGACCGTGAGCATGCCGAGCCCGAGCAGGTCGATCTTGACCAGTCCGGCCGGATCGAGGTCGTCCCGCTCCCACTGGATCACCGTGCGTCCGGGCATGGACGCCGGCTCGATCGGCACCACGGTGCGCAACGGCTCGCGCGTGAGGACGAATCCGCCGACATGGATCGAACGGTGGCGCGGGGCCTGGTGGAGCCCGGCGACGATGTCGGGAAGCACGCGAACGCGCGGGTCGTTGGGATCGAGACCGGTGTCGTCGGGAGCGGGAATCGGGAATCGGGAATCGGGAATCGGATCGTGATTCGTGATTCGTGATTCGTGACTCGGCACATCCGCGTGACTCGTGACTCGTGACTCGCGACTCGGGCGCTCGGTGCTTGGCGCTTGGCGCTCGACGCTTGGCACTCGGCGCTCTGCGCTCAGCAGTGTCTCCGCCGTCCATTCCTCCGGTTGCCGTCTCGGGTCATCCGGCTCGGCCGGCCGGTCCGATTGCGGGTCGAGGTCGTAGCGCCTTCCGGCCATGGCCTCGAGGTTCGCGCCCTTCCGCAGCCCTGCGGCGGTCGCCGCGGCCGAGAACCGGTCGGCGAGTGCGCTCAGCGTGCCGGCCTGCTCGACGGAGAATCCCAGCACACGAGCCGCATCGCGCACGGCCGAGCGACCCCGGTAGGTGATGTGCTCGCACACCATCGCGGCGTGCTCGCGGCCGTACCGCTCGTACACGTACTGCAGCACGATCTCGCGGTCGCGGTGGGCGAAGTCGATATCGATGTCCGGCGCCTCGCGCCGCTCCTCGCTCAGGAAGCGCTCGAAGAGCAGCTCCATCTTCACCGGATCGATCGCGGTGATGCCGAGGCAGTAACAGACGACCGAGTTGGCCGCCGACCCGCGTCCCTGGCAGAGGACCCCGGCGCGGCGCGCGAACCGCACGATGTCCCAGACGATGAGGAAGTACCCGGCGAGCCCGAGCTTCCGGATGATGGCCAGCTCGTGGTCGATCTGGCGGCGATGGGCGTCGGGGAGGTCGAGATGCGGGACTGGGGAATCGGGAATGGGGAGGGCATGCACGCTCGGCGCTCGGCGCTCGGCGCTGATCCTCTCCCTCGCTCCCAGCTCCACCAGCCGCGCCAGGTACGCGTCGGCCGTTACGCCGGGCGGGAGCGGAAAGACCGGCAGGTCCGGCTTGAGGTCCTCGAGCCGGAAGGCGCAGCGGTCGGCGATGGCGAGCGTGTTGCGGAGCCCCGTGTCGTCGAGCTGCCAGCGGCGGTACATCTGCGCCGGGGAGCGCAGGTACCACTCTCCGTTCGGGCGCAGGCGGGTTCCCATCTCGTCGAGGGTGCGCTGGTGGCGGATGGCCGAGAGCACGTCGTGCGTGAGCCGGCCGGCGGGGAGGGCGTAGTGCACGTCGTTGGTCACGACCCACGGGAGACCGAGCGCGCGGGCCAGCGGGATGAGCTGCCTGACGAGTGCGCGTTCCTCGGGGAGCCGGTGGTCCCAGCACTCGATGGCCAGCCGCCCCTCGAAGAGGTCGAGGAGGGTGGCGGCGGCGTCGGTGGCGCCGGCGGGGTCGCCGGCGGCCAGTCGCTGCGGGACCCACCCCGACGGGCAGCCGGTGAGGGCGAAGAGTCCAC
>JABWBJ010000321.1 GCA_013360595.1 Gemmatimonadaceae bacterium
CCGCCGCGCGCGCCAGACGCCGGCTGCCAGCACGATGAGGATCCATGGGTCGACGATGAACAGCGCATCGGCATAGGACCAGTCCGCATCGATCGGCATCAGCCAGCGCATGCCGTACGTGTTCATCCAGTCCAGGAACGGATGCGTCGCGATGCCGATGGCGGACAACGCGACGAGCCACCGGGGATCCGGGGCCGGCCCGCGTCCACGCCATCGATGCCAGAGCAGGATCAGCCCGGCCAGGACGAACGGAAGGATCAGCTGCGCCGGCACGCCGTGCGTGAGGCCGCGGCGGAATCCGAGGCTCTGGCCCAGGGGCACGGCGAGGACGTCGACGTCCGGGAGGTTCGCCGCGATCATCAGGGTCGCCGAGCCGAGCGCGGTCTTCTTCCTGAGTCCCGCTTCGGCAAGGGCCGCCCCGACCAGCGTATGGCAGATGTTGTCCACTCGTCAGGCAGGCGATGGGCCGCTCTCCCGGCGCTCGCGGCGCGACACGACCAGCGCCGTGCTCGCGTAGCTCGTGAGGTTGAGCAGCGTCTTGAAGAGATCGGGCACGAAGTCGACGGCGATCAGGATCCCGAGCCCCTCCGGGGGAAGGTTGACCGCCAGATACAGGGGCGCCTGCACGAAGAAGCCGCCGCTCGGGATCCCCGGAACCGTGAGCGACAGGATGATGCTCCCGATGCCGAAGACCAGGAGGTTCACTCCGCCGAACTCCACGCCGTACAGCTGCGCCACGAGCACGGCGCCGAGCGGCCACGTGATCGGCGAGTTGGGCTTGAAGATGGACGCGCAGAGCGGGAGCACGAAGCCGGCAATCGGCTCGGGAATCCCGAGCTTCGCCCTGGCATCGGTGAGCAGTACGGGGAGGGCTGCCAGCGACGAGCGCGAGGTGAACGCGATGGTCTGCGCCGGCAGGACGGCGGCGGCGAACGCGCCCGGACGAACGCCGCCCGCCTGCCAGGCCACGACGTACAGGAGGGCGAGCGCGGCCGCCAGGCAGACCACGCAGGCCAGGATGTACACGATGATCGCCCCGGCCGCGGAGGCCCCCAGGTGAGCGCCAACCGACACCGCCAGCGCGAAGACCCCGACGGGAGCGGCGCGGACGACCCAGCCAATCACGGTGGTCATCGCGTCGGCGACGCCCTGGCAGAATCGGACATGAGTCTCGCGGGTACCGTCGCTCACGCGCGACAGGGCCAGCCCGTAGGCGAGGCTGAAGATCACCAGCGGGAGCAGGGCTCCGTCGGCCGCGGCCCGGATCGGGTTGTTCGGCACCAGCGACAGGAGCCACTCGCGGAGCGACACCTGCTGCAGGAGCGCGGGATCGAACCCGGCGGCCTCGCGCAACGAGGCGGTGCTCGCCGGATCGAAGGTGAGTCCGCCCAGCAGGAGGACCGAGAGCGGCACCATGATCACCGCAAAGAGCGACAGGACCGCCAGCATCACCCCCAGCGTGCGCGCGCCCAGCGTTCCGATCGCACGCGGGTCGCGGGAGCCGCCGATCGACGCGATCAGCATCGCCACGATCAGCGGGAGCACCGGCATCCGGATCGCGTTGATCCACAGGGTGCCGACGGGTTCCACTACCCGCGGGACCGCCGTTTCACGAAGGACGATGCCGGCGGCGAACCCGGCCGCCATGGCCAGGGCCACCTGCGTCGCCGGCCGCGACCGCAGGCTCACGGTTTCGCGGCCGGAAGCCGTGGCACTACGCCGTCGTCGTTCATCCCGATCCCTGGTCGAGTTGGTCCGTAAGCTACCCGTGGGCGCCGGCGTGCAGGAGGCGTCGCACCGCTATGTTTCCGTCGTGAGGTCCGCGACATGACGCCCGACGTCCCGGTGATCGAGGACCGGCCGGATCGCAACCGCTACGAGCTCGCGGTAGGCGACCAGGTGGCGTTCCTCGAGTACCGCCGGCGCGACGACCGGATGATCCTCGTGCATGTCGAAGTGCCGGAATCCCTCAGGGGCAGTGGCCTCGGCAGCGTGCTGGCGCGGCATGCGTTCGAGTCCGCCCGTGCCACGGCGACGCCCGTGGTCGTACGGTGTCCGTACGTCACGGCGTGGCTCCGCCGGCATCCGGAGTACAACGACCTCGTCGTGTCGCGCGTTTCCGGTGCGTCCTGACGTCGAGACGCCCGTCCCCCGAGATCCGTGACGCAGACCATCGCCATCGTTCGCCGGATCCTGCTCGTCGCCCTCGTCGTGAGCCTGGTCGGCACCCTCACCGAGCTGCTCCTGCTCGAGCACTTCGAGGACGCCTGGCAGTGGGCCCCGATCGTGCTGCTCGGCGCCTCGCTGCTGGCGCTGGGCGTCTACGCCGTGGAGCGGGGCTCCACGAGCCTTAACGTCTTCCGGGCGCTCATGGTCCTCTGCATCGTCAGCGGAGCCGCCGGAGTCCTGCTCCACTACCAGGGGAACGTGGAGTTCGAGCTGGAGATGTACCCCGACCTGTCCGGCTGGAAGCTTTTCAGGGATTCCATGATGGGGGCGACACCGGCGCTGGCCCCCGGTGCCATGGTTCAGATCGGGCTCGTTGGGCTGGCCTGGACCTTTCGCCACCCGGCCTTCAAGCCTGCGGCCGGAAACAACTCAACCGAGGACTGATGCAATGAGGTTCGGAATGCTCGTCCGGCTGGCGCTCGCCGCCGCCGTCCTGGCCCCCGCCGCCGCTTCGGCGCAGCTGGGCCGTCAGATCGGGGGTCTCGTCGATCCCAACGTAGCCACGGAAGCGCAGCTCCTGGCTGTGCCGCACCTGAATGCCGCGATCGTGAAGGAGCTCATGGACCGGCGCCCGTTCATGAACATCGTGGAACTCAATACCTGGCTCCTGTCCAAGGGTCTCACCCAGGCGCAGCTCGGCGAGACGTACCTGAAGCTGTTCATTCACGTGAACCTGAACCTCTCGCCGCGCGACGAGATCCTCCTGATTCCGCGGGCGGGCAACCGGATGGCTCGCGAGTTCGACGAGTACAAGCCGTACGCCAGCTACGCCCAGTTTCGCCGCGAGATCGGGAAGTACGTGAACGAACAGGAGGTCGCGCACCTCGAGCAGTACACGTTCATCCCGATCGACCTCAACACCGCCAGCGACTCGGCAATCCTTTCGATCCCGGGAGCCGGGCCGCGCGTGCTCCGCGAATTCAAGGAGTACCGGCCCTACGCCAGCATCGAGCAGTTCCGGCGCGAGATGCGGAAGTACTGGAACGAGAAGGAAGTGGCGCGGCTGGAACGGTACGTGGTGGTGAAGCCGTAGAGAGCGCCCGGCGCCGAGCGCCGAGCGCCACGGTTCCATGCAGAAGGCCCCGGGGCAAGCCTCGGGGCCTTCTGTCAACCTCGGAGCCGGCGTCCCGTGACGCTGGGCGCTCGACGCTCGACCCTCGATACTACCGCTCCTCCATCCAACGATCCTCGAGCACCTCGATCGTCTTGGTGAGGGTCGTGGATCCGACGGTCAGCGTCACCCGGTACATCCCCGGCGGCACGCTCAGTGCGCCGCCGAAGCCGCCCCCGCCGCCGCCACCGCCACCG
>JABWBJ010000322.1 GCA_013360595.1 Gemmatimonadaceae bacterium
GCCATCGCCAGGGAGCGCCATCGCCCCCGGCGCCGCGTCACGTCGCCTGACGAGCGGCGCGCACGAAGTCCCGGAAGAGGCCGCGCGTGTGCGGGTCGTCGGCCTCGAACACCTCCGGGTGCCACTGCACGCCGATCATCCATTGGCCGTTCGCGGACTCCACCGCCTCGACCAGCCCGTCGGCGGCGTGCGCGCTGGCCACCAGGCCGTCGCCCAGGCGCTTCACCCCCTGGTGGTGCATGCTGTTGACCGGGAGTTCGTCGAGGTCGACCAGTGCGCGGAGCCGCGTCGACGGCCGGACCGATACCGTGTGCGAGAGGTGCGCGCGGTCGAACCCGTAGGTGGGGAAGTAATCGTGGCGGATCGACCCGTCGAACTGGGCCTCGAGATCCTGCCAGAGCGAGCCGCCCGCAGCCACGTTGATCACCTGCAGCCCGCGGCACAGGCCAAGCAGCGGCTTCCGGTCCGCGATGGCCCAGCGGGTCAACTGCAACTCCACCCGGTCCCGGTCAGGGTCCACCCGGCCCAGCTTCTCGTGAGGCGCCTCGCCGTAGCTGACCGGATCCATGTCCACGCCGCCGGGGAGCATGATGCCGGCGCAGGCCTCGTAGGTCGCGCGGAGCACGTCGAGATCATCGAGCAGCGGAATGAGCACCGGGGCCGCGCCGGCGGCGGCCACGGCTTCGTAGTACCGCTGGTTCATGACCACCGACGACGGAAGCCCCGCGGGGATTCCGTCAATCGCCTGCAGGGTCTGCGTCGTTACGCCGATCGTCGGACGGTGGGACATCTGGAGCGGGACGGTGGGCCCGGGGCCGGACGCCCCGGGGATGTGAATATACCCGCCCTCACGCGCGGAATCGGCCCCCGCTCACCCCGGGTGAGCGGGCTGTTCGTCGCCCGCTCCGGCGGCCTGGTATGACTTCGGCACCTCGACTTCCGAGACCGGGCGAAAGGCGATCGGCCGCTCCTCACGCCGAAGCGGTTGCACGGCGTCCGGAACGACCCCCTCGGCGGTTTCCGCGATCAGCTGGTCCACGACCGCGCGCAGGTCTCCCGTGCGCCGGTACACCTCCAGCTGGCGGTCGGCGCTCGTGCCGTGTTCGAGGATGTGAAAAGCGTACTCGACCTCCTTGCGGGTGCCGAGCTCGTCGAGGACGTCCCCGAGGAACCACTCGATGAACTCCCGGATGAGGTCGCGCGCGGGCATCTCGGTCTCGCGCCCGAAGTCGATCAGCTTGCCGCCGAGGCCATAGCGGACGGCCCGCCACTTGTTCTCCTCGATGAGCTCGGCCGGATAGACGCGGAAGGTCATGTTGTCACGACGCAGCTTCCACAGCTTGAAGACCAGCGCCTGGAGGATGGCGGCGATGCACACCGCTTCGTCCACCCGCGTGCAGACGTCGCAGATCCGGAACTCGAGCGTCGGGTACTTCGAGTGCGGGCGGGCGTCCCACCAGATCTTGGTGCCATCGGGGATGCAGCCGGTGGCGATCAGCGTCCGCACGTAGCCTTCGAAGGCCGACCAGGAGGCGATGTAGGGCGGGATGCCGGTCCGCGGGAACGCGCGGAACACGGCCGACCGGTACGACTTGAGCCCCGTATCCCGTCCGATCCAGAACGGCGAGCTGGTGGAGAGGCAGAGGATGTGGGGGAGCACGTAGCGCGAGACGTTGGTGCAGTCGATGAGGAAGTCCCGGTCCTCGATGCCGATGTGGACGTGCGTGCCGAAGATGAGGAGCTGCTGCGCCAGCTGGGCCATGGCCTCGCGAGTGCCGAGGTAGCGCTCGAGGGGCGTGATCTCCTGGTTGGCCCAGTGCGAGAACGGGTGGGTGCCGGCGGCGGCGATCTTCAGGCCCTTGCGGCCGGCCAGCTCCATGACGCTGCGCCGCAGCTCGACGAGCTGGGCCCGAACGTCCTGCGGAGTGCGGCAGACGGTGGTCCCGACCTCGACGATCGACTGGTGCAGTTCCGGCTTCACCTGTCCCAGCACCAGCCGCTCGTCCTCGAGGATCTGCGTGATGTACGACTGCAGTTCCCGCGTCTCCGGATCGATGATCTGGTACTCTTCCTCGACGCCGATGGTGAGGCTGGGGGTATGCATGCGGGACAGGGTACGGGGTACAGGGTGCAGGGTGCAGGGTTCACGCGGATGGATCTCGCGGTCCGGCACTCCAGGGGCTCAGCGCCTTTCCATGACGAGGAATGTGGGGACGGTACTCCCGCCTCCAGCCGTCACGTTAAGCAGCACCGCGGTCGAGAGGCGCGTCAAGAGCCCTTCCATGTACTCCCCGTTGGTTACGAAGGGCGCTGTGTCGTACTGGCGGTCGGTGACTTCGACCCGGCCGTCGATCCACGACGGGTAGGGTTCGCTCGGGATCTCGACGCGTTCCTGGACGATATGCGGCGACGACAGCGCCTCGTGCACCGCGCGTTCCCACGTCGCGTTGTCCACGGTCCAGCCGAGCGTGATGCCCTTCCCCCCGTACTCGTCGTTGGGCTTGAGGACGAGCCAGTCCCTCAGGTCCAGCACGAGGCGCACCAGATCGACCGCAGCACCGCGCCAGGTGGTGGTTCGCTCTTCGACGACGCGCGTCCACGGAATGCTGCCCGCAATCGCGAGGCGCTCATCGGCGGGGAAGAGGTCGGCGTTCCGTTCGTCGCTCAGGACCGCCAGTGACGCCTTCTTGTGGAGGACCTTGCAGCGGAACCCATCGACCAGGCAGACGGCGCGGTCGCGGACGGCGCGCACGAGATCCGACTCGAGTCCGCCCTGCTCGACCAGTTCCGAAATCAGCACCCGCTTGTACACGAGGTCCACCGGCGCGCCCTGCGCGAACAGGCGGCCGCCGCGGTACTCGACCCGCCGCGGGTCGTCGATCACGCAATCGAGGCCGATGGCCGCGAAGTGCTCCCGGTACAGCTCGAACTCGGTGCGGGTGGGGACGTCGTCCCAGTCGAGGATCGCGATCCGCGGCCGCGCGCGCGTGCCGGAGAACTCGCGCCAGGCATCGAGCAGAGCGCCGGTGACGCCGGACCGGGCGGGGAGCGGCAGCACCTCGTGCGAGCGCGCGAAGGCGCGCATCACCGGCATGTCGAGGAAGGCGTCGGCCAGCGCGTCGCAGTAGGCGGCGCCGGCGGGCGTCTCGGCGTTGTACTCCGTGAGGCCCAGCGAACCGGAGCCGGGAGCAGCGAAGAAGTCGAGGCGCGACGTCGGCGTGGGACACGAGTACCCCGGATCGGCCGCCAGGAGCGTTTCCTCCCAGTCCGCGAGCCGGAACTGCGCGCGGAACGCGGGATCGGCCAGGGCGCGGTCGTGGATCCGGCGGAACGCACGCAGCAACGGGACGACGCGGCGCTGCAGGCCGGCGTACTCGTCAGGCGACATCAGCCGCGGCCGAAGGACCGTGCAGAGGGGCCGGTCGCCGAAGACCAGGCCGCGTCGCCGGAGGATGCCGTCGAGGTGCGCGTGGCTCGCCCCGGCGAGGTCCGGGGTCAGCAGGTCATGCCACGCGTTGATCATCGGGCGAGGC
>JABWBJ010000323.1 GCA_013360595.1 Gemmatimonadaceae bacterium
CGAGTCCGGCCGACGGCGCGCTGCGCGAAGGCGAACCGGTTCGGTGGCGCCGCGGCGCGGCCAGCGACACGCTGGTGCCGGTGATCCTCACCCGGCGCGGCGAGGACCGTTCCGATTCGCTCACGATCAGGTTCTCGTCAGGCACGCTGTTCGCCGAGAGCGCGCCGCTCGCCGCGGGCGTCTATGACATCGCGACACGCGGCGGATCGAGCGTGCTCGTCGTGAACCGGTCCGCCGAGGTTCTGCCGCGGCGGCCCACCGTCCTGGAGGGCGCGATCGGAACCGGCGAAGCCCTGACCGAAGCCCCTCGCCTGCGCGGGATCGGCTGGATCTTCGCGGTAGTGATCCTGGCGCTCTGCACGGAGTGGATCCTCCGCCGCCGCGCGGGCCTCCGCTGACGCGCCCTCATCGCTCATCGCTCAGCCTCATGCCCCTCCTCCGCCGTACGGGTGAAGTCCCCAGCCGAAGTCTCTGGCAGCGCATCAAGGACATTGCGCTGGCCGACGTCACGGTGTTGGCGCGCGGGGGCGTCAAGGCCGGTTCGATCGACCAGCTGGAGGAGGTCCTGCTCGAGGCCGACTTCGGCGTTCCGGTGACCCTGCGACTGGTGGACGAGGTGCAGCGGCTGGCGCTCCGGGGCGCGGTGAAGACGGAGGCCGAGTTCCTGGCCGCGCTCCGGGCCAGCATCGCGGCGAGTCTCAAGGGGGGCCGGTCGGATCCGGCCCTGCGCCTGGCGGAGGTGCCGCCGACGGTGATCGTCGTGATCGGCGTGAACGGGGCGGGGAAGACCACCTTCATCGGCAAGCTGGCGGCCCGGTTCAGGGCCGAGGGCCGCCGCGTGGTCGTCGCCGCCGCGGACACCTTTCGCGCCGGCGCGATCGATCAGCTGAGAGTCTGGGCCGGCCGGGTGGGCGCGGACTTCATCGGGGGCCAGCCGGGAGGCGATCCGGCCGCGGTGGCGTTCGACGCCATCGACGCGGCGACGACGCGTGGCGCCGACGTGGTGATCGTGGACACGGCGGGGCGCCTGCACACGAGCGACCATCTCATGGACGAGCTGAAGAAGGTCGTCCGGGTGATCACGCGCCGCCGCGCCGACGCGCCGCACGAGATCCTGCTCGTGCTCGACGGCACGATCGGCCAGAACGCGGTCGCACAGGCGCGGACCTTCGCCGCCGCGGTGCCTGTGAGCGGGCTCGTCGTCACGAAGGTCGACGGCACGGCGAAGGGCGGTATCGTCGTGGCCGTCCACGAAGCGCTGGACGTGCCGGTCAAGTTCCTCGGAGCCGGCGAGCAGGCCGGCGACCTGGAGGCGTTCGACGCCGACGTGTTCGCGCGCGAGGTGCTGGAGGCCTAGGCGATGCCGGCAACGCGCTCCCGCCTCTATCTCGAAATGCCCGTCCAGTTTCTGAAGGGCGTTGGCGAGCGGCGGGCGCAGCTCCTGGACCGGCTCAACATCCACACCGCCGGCGACCTGCTGTACCACGTGCCGCACCGGTACGACGACGCGAGCACGATCACGCCGATCGCCTCGGTGGAGATCGGGCAGGACGCGACGGTCATCGGCCGCGTGATTTCCAAGGGGGTGCTCCCCACGCGCCGCGGCCTCCGGATCTTCCAGGCGGTGTTGCGCGACGAGTCGGGCATGATCGAGGCGGCGTGGCCGGGGCAGCCGTTCCTCGACCGGGCCATCCAGAAGAACGACGTGCTGCTGGCGAGCGGGCCCTGCCGGTTTTTCCACGGCCGGCAGCTGCAGCCGCGGGAGTGGGTGAATCTGGGCGCCGAGGACCCGGGGAACGCCGCCGGCCGCGTGCTGGCGGTGTATCCGGCCACCGAAGGGCTCACCGTGCGGCAGCTGCGCGCGATCATCGAGCAGCACCTGGACGACCTCGTCGCGCTGGTCGAGGAACCCCTGCCTGACGAGATCCGCGCCCGGGCGGGCGTGCCCGGGATCCAGGAGGCCCTGCGGCTCGTCCACCGGCCGCCGTCGGTGAGCGACGCGGACCGGGGACGGGCACGGCTGGCCTTCGACGAACTGTTCTTCGTGCAGGTGCTGCACCGGCGGGCGAACGCCACGGCGCGCACGCCGAGGACCGGGATCGCGTTCGAGGTGAAGCGCACGCTCACTTCGCACCTCAAGGCGTCGCTCCCGTGGCCCCTGACCGGCGCGCAGACGCGCTCGATCCGGGAGATCTTCGCCGACATGTGCTCGGCCCGCCGGATGCACCGGCTGCTGCAGGGCGACGTGGGGAGCGGCAAGACCGTCGTGGCGCTCTTTGCCGCGCTGCTCGCCCTGGAGAACGGATACCAGGCCGCGCTGATGGCGCCCACCGAACTGCTGGCCGAACAGCACGCCCGGACGCTGGCGGACCTGCTGGCCCCGCTGGGCCTCGTGCCGGTCCTGGTGACGGCGAGCCAGGGGACAGCCGAACGGCGCTCGGCCGACGCGCGGCTCTCGTCAGGCGAACCCCTGATCGCCGTCGGCACGCACGCCCTGATCCAGGAGCGCACGGTGTTCGGGCGCCTGGGCCTGGCGCTCGTGGACGAGCAGCACCGGTTCGGGGTCGAGCATCGGGCGGCGCTTGGGGAAAAGGGGGACCGGCCCGACATGCTGCTGATGAGCGCCACGCCGATCCCGCGGTCGCTGGCGCTGACGCTGTACGGCGACCTGGACGTGAGCGTGCTGGACGAGCGGCCGCCCGGGCGCCGGCCGGTGACGACGGTCCTGCGGCGCGCTTCCGCGCACGACCAGGTGATGCGGTTCGTGGACCGGGAAGTGGCGAAGGGCCGTCAGGGGTACATCGTCTATCCGATCATCGAGGCGTCGGACAAGCTCGCGCTGAAGGCGGCGACCACGATGTACGAGGAGCTCTCGTCAGGCGTCCTGAAGGACCGGCGGCTGGCGTTGCTGCACGGCCGGGTGGGTGCGGAGGAGCGGGACGCCATCATGCGGGCCTTCCGCGACGGGACGATCGACGTCCTGGTGGCGACGACGGTGATCGAGGTGGGGATCGACGTGCCCAACGCCACCGTCATGGTGATCGAGCACCCGGAGCGGTTCGGCCTGTCGCAGCTCCACCAGCTGCGGGGCCGCGTGGGGCGCGGGGCAGAGGAGTCCTTCTGCATCCTCGTGGGCGGCGGCGGCCCCGACTCGGCGGCGCGGCTCCGGATCTTCGCGGACACCGAGGACGGCTTCGAGATCGCGCGGGCCGACCTCCGGCTCCGGGGCATGGGCGACCTCTTCGGCGAAAAGCAGAGCGGGCTCCCCGCGTTTCGCGTGGCCGACCCGATCCGCGACGAGGATCTGAACGTGCTGGCGCGCGAGGCGGCGACGGCGTTGATGGAGCGGGACCCCGACCTCAGGGCGCCGGAACACCGCGTCCTGCGCAAGGTCCTGGGCCAGCGTTATGCGCGGGCGATGGAACTGTTCCGGGTCGGGTGATTCGACGCGGCCTCCGGCGCCGCCCGCGGTGCGCGCCGACCGGAAGCAGCCCGTACGCCGAGCGACGCCCGGAGCGCGGGGACC
>JABWBJ010000324.1 GCA_013360595.1 Gemmatimonadaceae bacterium
GGGGGGCCCTTCGGCGGGGTCTCGCTCCCCCCGGGCGCGGCGGGGGAGGGGAGGAGGAGGGCGGCGGCGAGCGCCGCGGCGGCGAGGAGGGGGCGGAGCGCGGGGGTCTGCATGGTCGGAGGGGATACCCGACGGGGGGGCCGGGGGTCGAGGGTTATCCCCAACTCCTGCTGCTTTGTGCCGGGTTCCGTATGATCCCCGCCATGCTCGTCCTCGGGATCAACGCCTACGACCACGACGTGGCCGCCTGCCTCCTGCGGGACGGCGTCCCCGTGGCGGCCGTCGCCAAGGAGCGGATCACCCGGGTGAAGCACGACGCCGGGTTCTACGGCGAGGTCGTCGACTACTGCCTCGACGCCGCCGGCGTCCGGCTCGAGGACGTCGATCTCGTGGTCCGGAACTCCTACGTGCTCCCCGTGGCGGAACTCGAGCGCCGCCTCCTCCAGGAGGACCGCCCCTACAACCTCACCCCCTCGGAGCGCCTCGAGGCCCTGCGCCACCCCCTCTTCCTCGCCCCCGATTCCGCCCGGGTGGCCACCGTCTCCCACCACCTCGCCCACGCCTGGAGCGCCTTCGCCGCCTCCCCCTTCCGCGAGGGGGCGGTCATGGTGGTGGACGGGGTCGGCTCCTACCGCGCCGACGTGACGGAGGAGGTCCCCGCGGGGAGCGAGGCCCCGCCCCTCGCCCGGGAATCGGAGTCCTGGTACTCCTTCCGGGACGCGACCCTCACCCCCCTGTGGAAGGCCTGGCTCGAGCCGACGCGGGGGTTCATGAACGACGAGTTCATCCGCATGGCCGGACTCGGCGCCCTCTACAGCCGGGTCTCGACCTACGTCTTCGGCGACTGGAACAAGTGCGGCGAGGTCATGGGCCTCGCCCCCTACGGGCGCGCCGCGGGGGAGCCCCTCCTGCGCCTCGACGGGGACCGCCTCGTCGTCCCCGAGTGGACGGCGGAGCGCCGCCACCCCTTCCTCGGGCGCGGGGACGGGGAGTGGGAGGGGAGCCCCTTCCGCGGCGAGTGGGAGGACCTCGCGCGCCGGGCGCAGGATCATCAGCGCCACCAGCACGCAGAAGAAGAACAGCACCGTCCCGTGCCTCGGGCCGGGGGAGTGGTCCGACGCCGACGCGGCCGCGCCGGCGAGCAACCTTCCGGTCACCTGTGTCGACTGGTGCGACGCCTACATGTTCTGCAAAGACGCGGGCAAGACGCTCTGCCCGGCCGGCAGCACGAAGTCGGCGCAAGAGGGCGCGTGGTACGACGCCTGCTCCACCAACGGCGCCAACGACTACCCGTATGGGGACGGGCACCAGACCGGCTACTGCAACGACAGCACCAGCTCTGCGAAAGCGCTGGTCTCGGCGGGCGACAAGAAGGACTGCAAGACTCCGAGCGGGGTGTTCGACATGGTAGGCAACGCTCGCGAGTGGGTCGATGCCTGCAACGGCACGGCCCAGACCGAAGAGTGCGCGACCCGCGGTGGCAGCTACGCGGACGACTCGGGCGGCGCCCAGTGCAAGAGCAACAGTCAGCTCGCCCGCGAGATGGGCCTGCCCACCGTGGGCTTCAGGTGCTGCTGGCTTCCGCCCGGCGACGGAGGGTAGGGCGCCGCCGCCGCTGTGCAGGCGAGCGGCTGCATGGGTTTCACTTGCAGAAGTTAGCGTCAAGAGCTAATTTATGTGAGTGAGATGCGGGCGCGCTTCCCGCAGGAACCTCGGATGTCCTCGAGATCCGCCACGGCGCTCTTCGTCGAGCGGCTCCAATCCGCGGGCCGCTACACATTCACGCGCGTCGAGGCAGAGTCGCAGATGCAGCGCTCTTTCATCGCGACGCAGACTGCCCTGCGACGCCTGAAGCAGCAGTGTCGGGTCGTCTCGCCCCGCCGCGGCTTCTACGTGACGGTCCCGCCCGAGTACCGCGCCGCGGGTTCGCCGCCGGCGAGCTGGTTCATCGACGATCTGATGCGGTATCTCGGCCAGCCCTACTACGTCGGGCTCCTGAGCGCCGCCGCCATCCACGGCGCCGCGCACCAACAGCCGATGGTGTTTCAGGTGGTGACCAGCAGGCCAACCCGCGAGATGCGCGCGGGCAAACTGGCCATCCGCTTTTCGATGAGCGGGCTGGTCGAGACCCTGCCCGTGATCGAGCAGCAGACCGAGACCGGTACCATGCGCGTCGCCGCTCCCGAGACCTGCGCATTCGACTTGGTTCGCTATCCCGAGGCATCCGGTCACCTGAGCAACGCGTCCACCGTGCTTGCCGAGCTGGCCGAGCGTCTCGACGCGCGCAAGCTCGTGGACGTCGCGCGCCTCGTCCGGCTTCCAGATGTGCAGCGCTTGGGGTATCTGCTCGACGTCGTCGGGCAGCGCGCCGTCGCCGCTCCGCTGGCCGAGTGGCTCGCCACGAAGCAACCACGCGCCGTGCTCCTGCAACCAGGGGAGGGCGCAGGCGCCGAGGTCGATGCGCGCTGGCACGTCGTGCCGAACGTCGAGCTGGAGGTGGAGGTTTGATCCCGCGCGCCAACATCACCGCCTGGCGCGCCGTCGCGCCCTGGCCCTCGAACGAGCAAGTCGAGCAGGATCTGGTGCTCTGCCGCGCGCTGGTCGCCATGTTCAGCCAGAAGGTCGTGGCCGACCGGGTCGTCTTCCGCGGTGGCACCGCCCTGCACAAGCTCTTCTTCGGTGCTGCTGGTCGCTACTCCGAGGACATCGACCTCGTACAGACCACCGCGGAGCCCATCGGGCCCACGATGGACGCGTTGCGGCGTCGGCTGGACGGCTGGCTGGGCACGCCCCGCCGCGAGTTCTCGGACGGAAGGGTCACGCTGCTCTATCGCTTTGAGTCCGAGGGCGAACCGGCGGTGCGGCTGAAGCTCAAGGTGGAGATCAACAGCCGCGAACACTTCACCGTCCTGGGCCTCCGCGACCACCCCTTCGCCGTGCACTCGCGGTGGTTCAGCGGCGAGGCGGCCGTCGTGGGATACACGCTGGACGAGCAGCTCGGGACCAAGCTCCGGGCCCTCTACCAGCGCCGCAAGGGGCGGGACCTCTTCGACCTGTGGGATGCGCTCACCCGAGGTGCTTCGAACCCGGATCGCGTGGTCGCGGCGTTCCTGCACTACATGAAGGTGGAGGGCCACCGGGTCAGCCGCGCGGAGTTCGAGGAGAACCTGTCCAGGAAGCTGGCCGACGCGCGGTTCGTCGGGGACGTGGCGCCGCTCCTGGCGCCGGCTACCTCGTGGCGACCCGACGAAGCGGTGGCGCTGGTCCGTCGCGAGCTGATCGCGCGACTGCCGGGGGATGGGTGGAAGGGGCGGGGCGCTCCGTGAGTGTGGGTCCCGGGCCCGGCGACTTCCCATGCGCGGACGACGGCATCATCGCACCGACGCAGGGGCCAGGACAAGGGAGCACGCGATGGTGGCGGCGGTGGCGGCGCGGCGGGCGAGGGTGGTGGCCCTGACGGAGGTTGCTTCCAGAACGCGCGCCTTGCGGAGGCGACGGCGGCGGCCCTGCG
>JABWBJ010000012.1 GCA_013360595.1 Gemmatimonadaceae bacterium
ACTTCGGCGCCGAGCCGGTCGCCGTCGCGCAGCAGAACCTCTGCCTGCGCCGCGTCCCCGGCACCAAGCGCGACGCCTCGCGCTCGAAGCTCGACGGCTGCAACCAGGATGCGCACGTGATCGCGCATGGCGGCGACGTCCAGCAGCTCATCGCCGAGGCCTTCCTGCGCCAGGGCCAACGCTTCGGCGGGGCGGATGTTTCGCTGCAGAACGGCGGCGGCGTGCGCGTCGATCTCGCCGCGGGCCCCGTCACCGTCGGCCACATCTACACCGTGCTGCCGTTCAAGAACACGCTCGTCGCGCTCCGCCTCACCGGCGCTACAGCGGGATGTTCCCATGCTTCTTCTTCGGATTCGCGTCGCGCTTGCTGGCCAGGGCATCGAGCCCGCCGATCAGGCGCGGCCGGGTATCGCGCGGGTCGATGATGTCGTCCACGAACCCGCGCGCGGCAGCCACGTACGGGTTGGCGAACTTCTCGGCGTACTCGCGCACGCGCTGATCCAGCGCGGCGGCGGGATCGCCGGCCTCGGCGATCTCCTTCCGGAACAGGATCTCGACCGCGCCCCTGGGACCCATGACGGCGATCTCGGCGGTTGGCCAGGCGAGATTGAGGTCGCCGCGGATGTGCTTCGAGCTCATCACGTCGTAGGCGCCGCCGTAGGCCTTGCGCGTGATGACCGTCAGCTTGGGAACGGTAGCCTCGCAGTAGGCGTAGAGCAGCTTCGCGCCGTGCCGGATGATCCCGCCGTGTTCCTGGGCCACGCCGGGCAGGAACCCGGGGACGTCCTCGAAGGTCACCAGCGGGATGTTGAACGCGTCGCAGAAGCGCACGAAGCGCGCCCCTTTCACCGAGGCGTTGATGTCGAGCACGCCGGCGAGAATCGCCGGCTGGTTGGCGACGACCCCGACGGCGTGGCCGCCGAGATGGGCGAATCCGCAGATGAGGTTCGGTGCGTACGCGGCGTGGATCTCGAAGAACGTGCCGTCGTCCACCACGCGGCGGATGACCTCGTGCATGTCGTACGGCTTGCTCGCGTGGTCGGGAACGATGTCCAGCAGCTCCTCGTCGCGCCGCGACCGCGGATCGGTCCCCGCCCCGCGGGGCGGATCGGCCAGGTTGTTCTGCGGGATGTAGCGGAACAGGTCCCGGATCTTCTGGAGGCACTCGGGCTCGGAGTCGCAGGCGAAATGGGCCACGCCGGAGGTCCCCGCGTGCGTGTCGGCGCCGCCGAGGGCCTCCATCGTGACGTCTTCGTGCGTGACGGTCTTCACCACGTTGGGCCCGGTGACGAACATGTACGACGTCCCCCGCACCATGAACACGAAATCGGTGATGGCCGGCGAATAGACGGCCCCGCCCGCGCACGGGCCGAGGATGGCCGAGATCTGCGGGACGACGCCCGACGCCAGCGTGTTGCGGAGAAAGATGTCGGCGTAACCGCCCAGCGATGCCACGCCTTCCTGGATCCGCGCCCCGCCCGAGTCGTTGAGGCCGACGACCGGCGCCCCGTTGCGCACGGCGAGATCCATCACCTTGCAGATCTTGGCGGCGACAGTCTCGGAGAGCGATCCGCCCAGCACCGTGAAATCCTGGGAGAACACGTAGACCAGCCGGCCGCCGATGTAGCCGTGACCGGTCACCACCCCGTCGCCGTACACCTTCTGCTGGTCGAGGCCGAAGTCCGCGCTCCGGTGCGTCACGAACCGATCGGTCTCGGCGAACGAGCCCTCGTCCAGCAGCAGATCGATGCGCTCGCGCGCCGACAGTTTGCCCTTGGCGTGCTGGGCGGCCACGCGCGCCTCCCCGCCTCCCTGCTCCGATTCCGCGGCCCGCCGGGCGAGGAGCGCCAGCTTCTCTCGCATGGTCATGGGGCGGGAATCTGCCTGGCGGGCATCGTGTAGGGGAGATGGCGGACAAGACGGACCGCGCCGCGGCGCCGCCGGCACCTGCCATCCGTCCCCGCCGGGGCGTACCTTGCGCCGCGCATGCCCGCTTCTCGCGAATCGCCACCGGCACGCCGCCGCCGCCGGGTCTCGCCGCTCCGGCTTCGCCTGCTGGCGATCGTGGCCATCGCCTTCCTGCCGATCTTCATGCTCGTCGTGCGCCTCACCGACGACGAGCGCCGGGCGATCTACCAGCGGGAACGGCTGACCGCGCTGCGCCTGCTCGATGTGGCGCTCACCGAGCATCGCAACCTCGTGCGCGCCGGACGCGAGCTGCTGCGCCAGCTCTCGCAGCTGCCGGAGGTCTCCCGCGGCTCGCCGGCCACCTGCAGCGGCGCCCTGCGTGACCTCCTGGCCACGTACGCGGACTTCACCAGCGCCACGCGCATCACGACCGACCTGCGGATGGATTGCAGCGCGGTGGCCTTTCCGGACAGCCTGGCCGACGTGCGGCAGGTGCCATCCGTGCAACGCGTCGCGGGAACGGGCCGGCCGGTGACCAACTGGTTTCGCGTGGGGCGGCTGGGCCAGCCGCTCGCCAGCATCATCGAGCCGATCCGGGATACCCGGGGACGCGTTGCGTTCTACCTGAATGTCGAGGCGGAGCTCAACTGGTTCACCAATCTGGTGCGCACGATTCCGGTCGATCCCGGCGCGATAGCCGCCCTGGTGGAGTCCACCGGTCTGATCATCGCGCGCCAACCGGATCCCGAGGGCCTTGCCGGCCTGCGGCACGAGCCGAATGAGGTGTTGCGGGCCATGATCGGCGAGGACTCCGGATTCGTCGAGGGGGTCGGTCTGGACGGCCGGGAGCGGCTGTATGCCTTTCGCGAGATCCCGGCCGACAACGACGCCCAGATCCTGCTGATGATCGGCCTGCCGACGGAGCTGGTCTACGCCGACGCGAACCGTCATCTGCGCACGAACGTGATGCTGGCGATCGTCATGCTCGGCCTGACGCTCCTGATGGCGTGGGTCGGGGCGGAACTTTTCGTGCTGCGCGATGTGAAGGCCCTGCTGGGGGCCACCGAGCGGCTGGCCGACGGCGACCTGTCGTCGCGGGCCCGCCTGCAATCGTCGCACGGCGAACTGAACGACCTGGCCGCCCGGTTCAACGACCTGGCGCAGCGCCTGGAGGAGCGGCGGCGGGAGTTCGTGGTCCTGGGTGACGCCTCGCAGGACGCGATCGCCCGTCTGACGAGCGATCTGACCGTCGAGTGGGTGAACACGGTCGCGCTCCAGCGGCTGGGCCAGTCCCTGGACGACGTCGCCGGCGTGTCCCTGCTCGACCTGCCGGTCGACCAGGACGTCCTGCGGGCGACCGCCGAGCTGGCGCGCGGGGCGCTGGCCACGGGCCGGTCACGGGAGCAGGAGATCAGGCTGACCGGGCCGCCCGGCGAGTCCTGGTTCGAGGTCAGGGCGGTGCCCGACCGGAACGCGGCCGGGGACACGACGCACGTGATGATCATGGCGCGCGACGTCACCGAGCGCCGCCAGCTCGCCCTGCACCTCGCGCAGGCCGACCGGATGGACAGCATCGGCCAGCTCGCCGGCCACATCGCGCACGACTTCAACAATCTCCTCACCGCGATCATCGGGAACGCCGAGATCGCCCTCCGCCAGATGGAGCCGACCGACCGGGCGACTTCCGACGTGCAGAAGATCCTCGACGTCTCGAGGCGAGCCTCCTCCCTCACCCGCCAGCTGCTGTCCTTCGCGCGCCGGCAGTCCTTCGTGTCGCGCGTCCTGAACCTCGGGACCTTCATCGAGGAGGCAACCCCGCTGCTCCGTCGCGTCGTCGGGGACCAGGTGCGGCTGGAGCTCGACCTCGCCCGCGACACGCCGTGCGTGCGCTTCGATCCGACGCAACTCGAGCAGGTCCTGGTGAACCTCGCGGCCAACGCCCGCGACGCGATGCCGGAAGGCGGGACCATGACGATCACCACGCGACGCCACACGGTCCCGGACGCCGGCCTCACCCCCGGCAACCTCGATCCGGGCGAGTACGTCGTCCTGGCCGTGACCGACACCGGCATCGGCATGCCCGGCCACGTCCGGGCGAGGATCTTCGAGCCGTTCTTCACCACCAAGCACGGCCGCGGAGGGACCGGCCTCGGTCTGCCGGTCGTCTACGGCGCCGTCCGGCAGCACGATGGCACGATCGAGGTCGAGAGCGTGGAGCACCATGGAGCCACGTTCCGGATCACCCTGCCGGCAACGACGGCGCCGGCCGACTCCCGTGAGACGCCACCCTGGACGCCGGAGGCCCCGCGCGGCCGGGAAACGATCCTGCTGGCCGAGGACCAGGACGACGTGCGAGCGACGATCGCCCGCCTGCTGCGGGCGCACGGCTACGCCGTGATCGACACCGGCGATGGCGCCGAAATCCTCGGCCTCCTGGAGCGACGGGAGCTGCCGCCATTCCAGCTGCTCATCACCGACCTCCTGATGCCGCGCGTGGGCGGTGAGGCCCTGGTCGAAGCGCTTCGGCCAGCCTTCCCCGAGGTCCCGATCCTGGTCATCTCCGGCTTCGACCAGCAGGGGAGCCTGAAGCGGATGTTCGAGCACGGCCGGGCGTCGGCCTTCCTGGAGAAGCCGTTCGAAGCGGCGCCGCTGCTGCGGGTCGTCCGGGAATTGCTTGATACCCAGGCGGCGAGGGAGCGGAGGGGGGAGTTGCGAGTTGGGAGGTCGGAGTTGTGAGGGCAGAGGACGAGGGGGGTGAGCGATGCTGCGCGCCCACCCCCCTTCCGTCCTGACGTGTTCACGCGCCGGCCGTCAGCGCGCCTCGCGTGTCCTCACTCCGGCTCATCCAGGTCGATCTCGGACACGTCCGGGATGACCACCTCGTCCTCGGTATGGATCTTTGGCGGCGTTTCCGGGCGTGGCGGTTGCTCGGCCGGAATGTCGACGACGGTGAGCACGATGCGCCGGTGGATCGGATCCACCTCGACGATGCGGAGGTCGAGGATCATCGTCTCGTAGCAGACGTCGGCCGGCGAATCGATCGGCTTGTCCGACGGAATGTGACTCAGCGGGACGAAGCCCTCGATGTCGTTGCCGATGTCGACGACCACGCCCTTGTCCATCAGGCGCGCCACGGTGCCCCGCAGTTCGGTGCCGACGGGATACGTCTCGCCGATGCGGAGCCACGGATCTTCCGTGGCCTGCTTGAGGCCGAGGGAGATCCGCTTGTTGTCGCTGTCGATGTTGAGGATGAGGACATCGACCGTGTCGCCCTTCTTCACCACTTCCGACGGGTGCTGGACGCGCTTGGTCCAGCTCATGTCGGAGATGTGGATCAGGCCGTCGATCCCCGGCTCGATCTCGACGAAGGCGCCGAAGCTCGTCAGGTTGCGGACCTTGCCGGACAGCCGGGTGCCGACCGGGTACTTGAGCGGCAGCACCATCCACGGATCCTGCTCGGTCTGCTTCATGCCGAGCGAGATCTTCTCCTCGGTCGGGTCGACCTTGAGGACCACCGCCTCGATCGTCTCGCCGATGGAGACGATCTTGGACGGATGCCGGACGTTGCGGGTCCAGGACATCTCGCTGATGTGGACGAGACCCTCGATGCCCGGCTCGAGTTCGATGAAGGCGCCGTAGTTGGTGATCGAGACGACCTTGCCGGCCACGCGGGTCCCGACCGGATACTTCTCGATCACGTCCTTCCAGGGGTACGGCTGGAGCTGCTTGAGGCCCAGCGAGATGCGCTCGCGGTCCCAGTCGATGTCGAGGACCTTGACGTCCATCTCCATCCCGATCTGGACCATCTCGGTCGGATGGGAGATGCGCCCCCATGACATGTCGGTGATGTGGAGGAGGCCGTCGACGCCGCCGAGGTCGATGAACGCGCCGAAGTCGGTGATGTTCTTGACCACGCCCTTCCGCACCTGGTCCTTCTGGAGCTCCTTCATCAGCTTCTCGCGCTTGCCGGCGCGTTCGGCCTCGAGGATCACGCGGCGCGACACGACGATGTTGCGGCGGCGCTTGTTGAGCTTGATGATCTTGAACTCGAACTTCTGGCCGAGCAGGTCGTCGATGTTGGGGACGCGGCGGAGCGCGATCTGTGAACCGGGGAGGAAGGCGTCGACGCCCATGAGATCGACGACCACGCCGCCCTTGATCTTCTTGACGAGCGTGCCGCTGACCGGTTGGTCGGTCTCGTAGGAGATGCGGATCTTCTCCCAGACCCGCATGAAGTCGGCCTTCTTCTTGGAGAGGACGACCGAGCCTTCCTGGTCCTCGAGGTGTTCGAGGAGGACCTCGACCTCGTCGCCCGGCTTGAGCTCGGGCATGTCCTTGAACTCCTCGAGCGGAATGGAGCCCTCGGACTTGAAGCCGATATCGAGCACGACCATGTTGTCGCGGATCTCGAGGACCTTCGACTTCACGATCTCGCCCTCGTCGATCGACGCGAGGGTGCCCTGGTAGAGTTCCATCATCCGCTCGTACTCGGCGGATGTGTACTCGTCTTCGTCGTAGAGTTCGGGGCGCCGGTTGGCGAGCGGGCGAAGGACAGCCTTCTGCTCTTTCCGGCGGGCCACCGGGTCAACCGTGGTGGCGGTGGGGCTTTCGTCGGCCATGTGGCGGGGTCGCGGGCGGTTATCCTCGCCGCGTCGAGGAAGGGGGTTGGGAAGTACCGACCAGGGTCGGTGGCCGGAAGGGTCCGGCGGAGCCAGTAAAGTTATCGGCGAGGGCCGCCCACTTCAATGACCCGGCGGTTACGGCGCTCGGCCGAGCAGCGCCGCCGCTACCTCGGCCGCAATCCGCTGCGCGCTGCTCGTGAGCGTTCCCGAGTCGACGTCCGCGCTGCCGGCCCAGATCGCGATCGCGTCCCGCGCCCGGATGAGACGCAGCGTAACGCGAACCCTCCCCTGCCCGCCCTGGACCCCGCCATCCAGGATGAAGGCGGTCCCCAGCTCGCGGCCAAGCGCGGCGAGGTCCGTCACCGGCGTCTGGGGCGAGTTGCCTTGCCGAACGGTCAGGGACTCCTGCTGGACCAGCACGGTCATCAACTCCTCCGTGATGACATCAGCGGTGCCTTCGAGTCCGGTGTCGCCGATCGTGCGCAGCGGAAGTACGGCTACCGACCTGGGTCCACCTTCGGGGAGGGCGCGACTCCTCACGACGGAGTAGGACCCAAGCGCCAGCACAGCGACCAGGCCTGCGGCACCGGCCATCGGCCGCCATGGCGTTCGAGCGCCCGCGAAGGTGTCATCGGTGGGGTGGGGATGTGACGCAGGCTCGTCGGCCGGCGCGCCCCGGACTCTGACCCGCGTCACCGGCGACTCCACCGGCGACGTTTCGTGCGATTCTCCCTTCCGCGCGGCCTGGACCTGGCGCGCAAGCTTCCGGGTTTCCGGGGCCGGTTCCACTCCAAACTCCTCCAGGAGCCGCGCCTGCCATTCCTGATAGACCCGGAGTGCGCTCCCCCGGTCTCCGCGCCGGTCGAGGAGGCCCATGAGGCGCCGGACCCCTTCCTCGTTGTCCGGATCGAGTTCCCTGGCACGCCGGGCCATGACCGCGGCGGCCGTACGATCGCCGCGCTCCTCCTCCAGCCGGGAACACTCCCAGGCCGCCTGAGCCGCCCGTTCCCTCAATTGCTTCCGCTGTCCGCTCAGCCAATCCTGGAACTCCTGCGCGACCCCCTCGGGGAAGAGCCCTTCGAGCAGCTCTCCGTGATACAGGGCGAGCGCCTCGCTCCATTGCCCTTCCTTCACGTGCTGGGACAGTGCGACCGCGTCACACCAGACCAGCGACGGATCCACCCGGACCTCATCCTCGCCGCGCGTGAGGAAGACCTCCTGGCCCAGCGACTCCCGGATCCCGTAGAGGGCCTTCCGGAGGTACGTCCGGGCCTGAGCCTGGTCGAGCTCCGGCCAGAAGTACGCGATGACCTGGTCTCGCCGTCGAAACCCCTCGGCGGTCGCCATGGCGAGGTACGCGAGCAGCGCGAGCCGCTTCGACTGTCGCAGGAGCGACTCCGGACCCTCCGGGACGGGCCCGTGCAGTTCCGTATGGCCAAGGATTCGGAGTTCGAACAGGGGTTTGTGCATCGGGAACGGTGAGGAGGCGCGAGCGAGGACGGCGAAGGTACGGTGCGAAGTCGGCGGATCGCTAGCGTCGAGTCAGCACCACTGGGCTCGACCCGTGCTCACTTTCGGGGAACATGTGAACCGACCTCCGCCTGACCATCGTCGACGGCTGTCTCCAGCGTCGATCATCCTCGCGACCCTGGTGCTGGCTGTCGCCATCGCGGTCGGGACATGGGCGCTGAGGGGCCCTGCGTACCGAGCCGCATCCGATGGCCTGCCGGGGGATGGGCTCCGCGTTCGGCTCGCGGTCGAACCGTTCGAGGTGGGCGATTCTGTACCGGCCGACTGGAGCTCAACCGGCTTCGCGGATTCGCTCGCGGTCCAGCTCTCGCTGATTCGTGGTATCCACGCCGCACCGCGCCTGCCGGACGCGCAGTACGTGCTTCACGGGCACGTCACCATGAAGGATGCTCGATTGATTCTCGCCACCCGGCTCGCACGGGAGGGTGCCCGCGACACCGTGTGGACGGCGACCTTCTGGCGGAGTGCGACGTCGAGCCACAGCGTCCTGACGGACCTGGCACAAGCGGTAGCCGAGGCGGTGTTCAACGAGAGTGTGCGGGAGCCGTTCACACAGAAGCGGGAGAAGCCATGAGAGCTGCGGTTGTCGCTTCCCTGGTGATGATCGTCGCGCAGACCGGTATCGCCCAGGAGACCACCGGCGATATCCGTGGTCGCGCCCTCGTTGATTCGATCGCGCGAGGGGGCGTCCAGGTGACGGCGACGGGTGCCAACCTGCTTGGTGAGAGGCGCGCGATTTCGGCGCGCGACGGGGTGTATCAGCTTTTCGCGCTGCCGCCGGGGATGTACACGCTTCGCCTCACCGCGATCGGTTTCACTCCTGTCACCATTGACAGCGTCAGAGTCCAGCTGGGCAGGACTGCAGCACTGGGCGATGTCATGATGCGCCGTGTGAGTGCCGAGCTCAGTGAAGTCAGGATCACGGCGCCAGCGATGATGCTCGATGCCGCCAGGACAACCATCGGCGCCGTGCTCGAAACGAGCGATCTCGCCAACCTTCCCGCCGACCGCGACCACAAGGCGCTCATGGCGGTCCTGCCGCACGCGAACACCAGTTACCACGGCGACCCGGTCAACGTGGGTGGAGCCACGGGGCTCGAGAACATCTATTTTATCGACGGCGTGAACGTCACGGCCCAGCGCGACGCCATGCGCGGCACGTCGCTTCCATCCAATTTCATCCGGACCGTCGAGGTCCGGAGTGGAGGCTACGAAGCGCGATACGGCAAGGCGCTCGGCGCCATCGTCAATGCGGTGACGTATTCAGGCACCAACGACTTCGAGAGCAGTTTTTTTGGCTTCTTCACCCACGACGGTTTCGCCGCCACACCGTTGGCCACGGCGAGCCTCCGGGAAACCGGCTCGCGCAGTCACGATGCCGGCGTTCGAGTGAGCGGACCTGTGTTTCGCGATCGTTTGTGGTTCTCCGCCGCGTACAATTCGCAGATCGAGCATGCCACGAGGATTGTCGGCACATTCGGCTCGTTCGTGGACCGTCGGAAGGCGGACGTTTTCGCGGGCAAGCTGACCTGGCGGCCAAGCCCGGTGATCGTCAGCGAACTATCGATTTTCGGCGACCCGACGAAGCACGATCAGGTTGCCCCGTCTTCGATTGCCCCCGATTACAGACCATTGAATCCGGAACCCTTTCTCCGCCGACTGGAAACCGGCGGAACGGCTGCGGCCCTGCGCACGAATTGGACGGTAAGCCCGTCATTCGACGTCGCCGTCGAGCTTGCGATGTCGAGCGGGCGCGACCGGGACTTCCTGCGGGCTCCTGCCGGCATTCGAGCCCTCGTGATCGACCACGTTGAACGGACAATCGAAGGGGGCGTGGGTCTCACGACCGAGGGCCCACAAGGGCAGCGATCGGTCGCGCTTCGGGGCGACTATGCGACGGGAAGCCACATCGTTCGTGCCGGCCTCGAGTATGAAGAGGGGCGCGTCGGCCGGAAGATTGGCAGCGGCGCGGGCCTGATCCTCCGCAACGGACCCTCAACGTGGGTCGTCGATTCGCACTCCACGGACGGCGTGTTCCGGAGTCGCGTACCCGCTGCATACCTGCAGGACTCGTGGCGAGCCACGAGTCGCCTCACGCTCAATGCGGGAGTGCGATGGTCGGCGCAATACCTCCTGGGTGAGAGCGGTGTGACGGCGCAACGACTCGCCGGGCAATGGCAGCCGCGTGTGGGCTTCAGCCTGGATCTCGACGACAGGAGCCGGCGTCGGGTCCTGGGTTCCTTTGGACGGTTCTTTCAGCAGCTGCCGCTGAACCAGTCGACGCTCTTGTACGTGGACTACACGCAGTCGAATACGTACTACTCCGTCGACCCGCGGCAACCGGGCGCAACCAAGGACAGCGCCTTCGATCTCAGCACGCGTGAATCGGATCTGGCGCAACACGTCCCAGGCGCGCGCGCCGATCACTTCGACGAGTGGACGATTGGCTTCGAGCAGATCGTCGGCTCGGCGGCGCGGCTGACGATTCGCGCGATCCGCCGGGAGCTGCGCTCGGCCTTTGCCTGGGGCATCGACACTGATCGCCACCGCATCGTCATCGGCACTCCCGGCGTGGGCGACCTGTCGTTCCTGCCACCGGTGCGCCGCGAGTACACGGCGCTGGAGACTTCCGTAGAGGGATCGAGCTCGTTCGCCCGATATCGGGCTTCGTATGTGCTGTCCCGCACGTACGGCAACTACACAGGGGTCTACTCATCCGATGCCCTTGGCGTCGCCCAAGTAAGCGCGAACCTTGGCCTGTTCATGCCGCATCAGAAGACCAACTCGACCGGCCTGCTCCCGAACGACAGAACACACGTGATCAAGCTCGTCGCACAGCTCGATGATCGGTCGCCCCTGGGTGCAGGGATGTTCGTCACATGGGGATCAGGGACTCCGCTCAACGAATTCGGGGCCTCCGCCGCCGCCGGCCCCATTGTCCCGGCCTTCCTGGTGCCACGAGGATCGGCTGGACGAACACCATCGACCTGGGACGTCAACCTTCGTCTGTCCTATCGCCTGTCGCGCACACCCGGAGCGGCCCGCGTCGTTCTCGACCTCATGCACCTCGGCAACCCTCAGGGCGTCGTTCGCATCGACCAGCAGCACTTCCAGACGGTGGATGATCAGGGACGGCAGTCGACGGTCAACCCGAACTATCGCAGGCCGACGGCGTTCCAGCCGCCAACGATGGCGCGGCTGGGCATCGACCTTACTCGCTGAATCGAACTACGGCGAACGGCTCGCGGCGCGGGGCGGCGGCAACCCTTCGGAGGTGCGCCGACCCTTGAAGATTTCCCTCCGGACGGCCTCGAACAGCGGATTCCCCTTGAGTGCGGAGTAGTAGGCGCCGCCTCCGACCTCCCATGTCAGGTCGAATTCCCTTTCCTGCGCGCTCCGCTCGAGCGAAGCAAGGGCGCCGGCCGTGTCGCCGGTGACCAGCTGCGCCATGCCAATGTAGACATTCGGTACATACCTCGTTCGGGCAAGCGCAATCAGACGATTCGCCATGTCCCGCGCCTCGGTGGTGCGGGACAGTCGCGCATAGGCAGTTGCGCGCCAGGCCAGTGAGGCCGGTCCGTCCTCAGCGTACCTGTTGACGTCATTGAGTGCCCTGAGGGCATCCGCAGTCCGCCCGTCAGCGTGATAGAACTCCGAAAGACCAAAACTCGCTACCCATTGCGTCGAATCGAGGGCCAATGCGTGCTCGGCAGCGATTATGGCGCTGTCGACCAGGCCGACCATCCGGTAGCGGAATGACAGATTCGCCCAGGCGAATGCACTGAGGGAATCCAGCGCGATCGAACGCTTCATGCTCGCGAGCGCGGAGTCATGCTCCGCCAGGAGGTTCAGGAATTGCGCGTAGCCGAGCCAGGCACCCGCCGATCCAGGACTCAGCGTGACCGCGCGCTGGAAGTCACGAAGAGCCTCATCCCAGTTCCAGTCGTACATTCCCTGCAAGGAACCGCGCAGGGTGAATGCTTCCCCGTGTCGATCGTCAAGATCGATGACCTTCTGGATAGCACGGCGCATGGCGGACGCAAGTTCGACCGGCCGGCGCGCACCAACCTGTGCCTCAAATGAGTACGCGTCGGCCAGTGCCGCCCACGCATCCGCAAACGCGGAGTCTCGACTCACTGCGTCCTCGAGAAGGACGATGGCCTGCTCGACGCTCTGTGGAGTGACCTGGGTGATGAGCTGCCGGGCCTTGAGGTAAAGCCGGTGGGCCTCCTGATCGCGCGTTTGCCTTCCACGCGTGACGACCGCGCGCTGTTCGGCCCCCAGGCGGGGTACAAGCGCCGCAACAATATCGACGGCGATGCTGTCCTGAACGTCGAAGACGTCGGCCAGTTCAGCGTTAAACTGGTCCGTCCAGATAATGCCGCCATCCCGCACTCGCGTCAGGCGGGGCGTGACACGCATCTCGCCGCCGACAATCCGGATTTCGCCCGACAGGACCGCGTCGACCCCGAATCTCCGGCCAGCCTCGACGTCATCCAGGAACTCGTCGCCAGCCGACACGGAACGCGGGGGGGCCTTGACCGCTATCCCCTCCAGGCGGTGGAGGCCAAGCAGCAGCTGTCCAGGCATCCCCTCCGCGTACAGCACTGCGACAGAATCTCCGATCGGAACGAATGGCCGCAGCGCGAGCGAACGGAGACCGACGATGTCATCGGCCGTCGCACTTCGAATGGCCCATGCGCCACCGATGACGGTGAAAGCGACCGCCGCCACCACGGCGGCGAGCAGGATGCGACGCCTGGCGCGGTCTGGTCGGTGCTTCGACGGTGCGTCGAGCGCGGCTCCGAATGCGGTCACGTCGCTCCATCGATCCGCCGGCGCCTTCGCAAGCGCTCTATTGATCGCTGACTCGAGCGCGACCGGTACGTCGCGCACCGTCCGCAGCGGCGGCACCGGATCGGCCGTGTGCCGGGCCATGATCGCCTGGCTCGTCGGCCCCGTGAACGGCGGCGCACCCGACAACATCTCGTACAGCACACACCCTAACGCGTACTGATCACTCCGCCCGTCGATCTTCGGCTCCGCCGTCGCCTGTTCCGGACTCATGTACGCGGGCGTTCCCACGGCGAGCCCCACGTCCGTCAGCGTCGTCTCCGCGGCCGACGGCACGGCCCGCGCGATTCCGAAATCCGCGACCAGCGCGTGCCCCGCCGAGAGGAAGATGTTCTCCGGCTTGATGTCCCGGTGCACGATCCCCCTCCCGTGCGCGTAGGCCAGCGCGTCGGCCACCTCCCGGGCGATCCGGATGGCATCGGACACCGGGAGCGGCCCCTCCCGCTCCAGCTTCTCCCGGAGCGTCTCCCCCTCCACGTAGGGCATGACGTAATAGAGATGCCCATCGACGTTTCCCGAATCGTGGAGCGCCAGGATGTGCGGATGGTGGAGCTGGGCCACGGTCCTGATCTCGCGCAGGAACCGTTCGGCGGACCCGGCGGCCCCCAGGTCGCTCCGGAGCAGCTTGACCGCCACCCGCCGACCGTGACGTAGATCCATCGCCAGGTACACCACCGCCATACCCCCGCGACCGAGTTCGTGCTCGACCTCATAGCGGCCGCTCAGCCGGGTCCGGAGGCGCTCCAGAACGGGGTCCATGAACGATCAGGATACGCCGCGCCGCTCACTTGCACCAGCAACGAAACGCCAGTGACGAACCGGTCCTGCCCCACGGCCCTGCGTGATCTCGGCCCCGACCGGCACCACTCCTCAAAGGACCCGGAAGCCCGACTCCCCCTTCAACGTGCGGTCGAACGTCACGACGTCCCCGGCCTCAGCCAGCAGCGCATGCTCGCGGATGAGGTAGTCGGCGAAGTCGCCGCGCCCGTTGCGGTAGGCGGCGACGGCCCGGCTCGCCGCCGCCGCATCAGCGACGACGACCAGTTCGGTCCGCAAAATGTGGTCGAGAGCGTCGGCGATGTCGGCGCGGTTGATCTTCAGCCTGCGCACCAGCACCCAGGCGAGTTCGCACAGCACGACGTCGGACACGAAGAGCGGTGTCTGGTCGCGGCGAGCCTTGATGAACAGCCGCTCAACGGCCCGGGCCTGCGCCTCGTCGTCCTGGACGATGAGGCGTACGAGCAGGTTGGTATCGAGCGCGATCACGATTCGGGATCATCGAGGCTGGCGGGGTTCATCTCCGCGATGCTCAGCGGCTTGACCATCGTCACCTTCGCCTTGAGCAGTCCGAACAGGCTTTCGACAGGCTCGTTGCAGGCCACCATCAGCACCGACCCGTCATCCCGCAGGTCGAAATAGACCTTGTCGCCGGGCTCCAGATTGAGCCGCTCCCGGACCACCTTGGGGATCGTGATCTGACCCTTCGACGTCACCGTGGCATCAGGCATTCCTTACCTCTATGAAGAAGCCTTACCTAGAGTAAGGCAGGAGGCCGCGCCGGTCAACCCCTTCAGTCCTCAACCACGTGGGTGGCGAAGATGGGCCGGTAATGTCCGTCCCACCGTGCCTGGTCGAAGCTGCCGTCGGACCGGAGGCAGTCCACCGCGGCATACGCCATGAACAACGCGTGATGCGTGTTGTCGTGGGCGAACAGTCCCTGCCGTCCGAAGACCAGGAGGCCGGGCACGCTGCTCGACCATCGGTCCAGCTCTCCGAACGGCCCTTCGTAGCCGCGGCGGTAGATCGGATACGCCTGGGCGAGGCGCCGCGTGAGCACGGCCGACGGCGCCCGCGGCAGCGTGAGCCCGGCGCGAGCCATGTCCTCGGCCACCAGCTGCCCCATCGCGTCATCCGCCATCGACCAGAGCGGGTCCGTCGTCGCACAGGGGATTTCGGCGCACAGCACCGTCGAGCCCGCGGGCTCATCGGTCCCCGAGTAGTTCTTCGGCTCGGAGAGCCGTGTCATGGCCACGTTCTCTTCGGGGAAGTAATGGGCGTCGGTCGCCGAAAACCGCGGGACGTCGAGCTTCAGGTATACCAGCACCATCGCCCGGTACACTATCTGTTCCGTCGCCTCGAGGATGCCGGGCGGCGGCGGCGGATCGGTCATCCGCGCGAGGAGCGTGATCGGAATGGTTGACCAGACCTGGTCGGCCGGGATCTCGCGAACCGCGCCGTCGCGCTCGGCGACCACGACCCAGGAACGGCTCGCGCCGGCCCGTCGTACGGACGTCACCGACCAGCCCAGCAGCAGTTCCGCCCCCCGGCCGCGGGCCGCGTCGGCGAAGGATTCCGTGATCTGGCCGAACCCCCGGCGAGGGTAGTAGAAGCGCCCGGCCCCGGGTGGCCTGATCACGCGCCTGACGAGTTTCGAGATGGTCGCGGCCGATACCCGCTTCCGCGCCTGGATGGCCGACAGGGCCTCGGGCGGCGCCCCCCAGATCTTGCGCGCGTAGGGGAAGTAGAACTGCTCGCACATGGTCGGCCCGAGGTGCTGGAGCAGGACCGACGCGAACGATTCCGGCCCGGCGGGGTGGCGCCGCCGCAGGGGACCCAGGGCGACATCGCGCAGCATGCCAAGCGCGAAGCGGCGATCGAGCCGGCGCAGGAGGTCCAGGGCCTGCGGGGGAAAGTGCACCCACTGGCCGCGAAGCCGAATCCGTCCATGACGCTCGCGGCTGACGAGGTCGTCGCCGAGGAGCGCCTTGATGTCGGACAGGATGCTCGGATCGGTGGCGTGGTGGAGCCGGTGGCTCCCGTAGTCGAGCCGCTGCCCCGCCCACTCGAAGCTCCCGGCGTTCCCGCCGACCACCGCGCCGCGTTCGATGAGCGTCGCGTTCGCCTTGCCACTGCGGACGAGTTCGAGCGCGGCGCCGCACCCTGCGGGGCCGCCGCCGAGGATCACGATCCGGGGGCGTGCTGGAGTGGAAGACATTCGGACGGGTTCGCGTCGACGCACGGATATGGACGATCGCGGCGGCCGCGACGACACGCGCGGTCCGCCAGACCCCGATTCAGCCGCGGCCTCCCAGCGCCGCCCGCGCCAAGGCCACGATGCGCGCCACCTGCTCTTCCTGCAGCAGGTGCGTGGTGTCGATGAGCAGCGCATCCCGCGCCTGCACGGACTGGGTTGCGTCCGCCGCGTCGCGGTGCACCAGCCGATCCGTTTCGGCGGCGATCTCGGCCTCGGTCGGGAGCCGGCGGAGGTGCTGCACGAGTCGGCGCTTGGCGCGCTCCCACGGGTCCGCCACGAGGTACACTTTCACGTCGGCCTCGGGGAAGACGGCGGTGCCCATGTCGCGCCCGTCCACGACGACGTTTCGCGCACGCGCCACCTCGCGAATGCGGTCGTTCACCCAGGCGCGCACCGCGCTCATCCGCGCCACGCGGGGGACCGCCGCGTTCACGATCGCGCCGCGGATCTCATCGGTCATGGGCGCGCCCTCGAACGCCGGCACCAGCGAGTGGCCGTCGGGGACGAGGGTAATGTCGTCCGCCGCGCCGAGCACGAGGGCCGGCGTCCATTCCGCCGCCGGCACGCCGGTCCGCAGAGCCGCCGCCGTGACGGCGCGATACAGCGATCCCGAGTCCACGTGCGTGAAGCCGAGCTCCCGCGCTACCCACTCGGCGGTCGACGACTTGCCTGACGCGGCCGGTCCATCGATGGCCACGATGCCGCGGCGCTCAGACGACGACATGCGCCAGATCGTGCCAGAAGGCCGGGTAGGAAACGCCGACGCAGCCGGGGTTGTCGACCACCAGGTCGGCGCCGGGCGTGGCGGCGAGGACGCCGAACGCCATCGCGATCCGGTGATCGTCGCGGGTGACGATCCGCCCGCGCAGCGGACCGCGCGTCCCGCGGATGCGCATGCCATCGGGCGCCTCGTCGACATCGACGCCGATCGCCCGCAGGTTGGCGACCACGGCGGCAATGCGGTCGCTTTCCTTCACGCGCAGTTCGGCCGCGCCGGAGATCACCGTTTCGCCGGACGCGCGCGCGGCGACGCAGGCCAGCATCGGCAGTTCGTCGATGAGCGAGGGCACCTCCTCGCCGTCGATCCGGGTGGCGGACAGATGCACGGGGCGCACCTCGAGATCGCCGAGCGGCTCCGGACCGCTGTCGTTCCGGTTCGCGACGTCGATGCGCGCCCCCATCCGGCGCAGCACGGCGATGAACCCGCACCGCCCCGGGTTGAGGCCGACGTCCCGGATCGTGAGCGTCCCGGTATCGGCGAGGGCGGCGAGTCCGGCGAAGAAGGCCGCCGACGAGGGGTCGCCCGGCACCGTGATGTCGAGCGGCGCGAGGGCGGGCGGCGGGTCGAGCACGATGATACCGCCGCCGACGTCGATCGCCACGCCCTGGGACCGGAGCATCCGCTCGGTGTGGTCGCGCGTCGTGACCGGCTCGCGGACGACCACCGCCACGCGCGCCGTCACGCCGGCGAGCAGGACCGCGCTCTTCACCTGCGCGCTCGCGGTATCGAGCGTCCAGTCGATCGAGTGCAGACCGCCGCCGTGCACGGAAAGCGGGAGCCCGTCGCGTCCCGCCTCGAAGTCGATCCGGGCGCCCATCTCCTCCAGGGGCCTGGCGACCCGCCGCATCGGCCGCCGGCTCAGGCTCGCATCGCCCGTGAACGTCGCGCTGGCCGGCAACCCGGCCACGATCCCCATCAGGAGCCGGGTGGTGGTGCCCGAGTTGCCGCAGTCCAGGCGGGC
>JABWBJ010000325.1 GCA_013360595.1 Gemmatimonadaceae bacterium
CTGGCGGGCCACGCCGGCGCCGCTCCGCGGCGATGTCCTGCGCCGAGCCGGCGATCTGCTGGCGGCGCGCAAGGAATCGATCGCGAACCTCATGACGCGGGAGATGGGGAAGCCCCTCGCCGAAACGCGTGGTGACGTTCAGGAGGGCATCGATACCGCCTACTACGCCGCCACCGAGGGCCGGCGCCTCTTCGGTCACACCGTGCCGAGTGAGCTGCGGCACAAGTGGGCGATGAGCTTCCGGCGCCCCATCGGGGTCGCGGGGATCGTGACCCCGTTCAACTTCCCGCTGGCCATCCCGACCTGGAAGCTCTTCCCGGCGCTGGTCTGCGGCAACGCCTGCGTCTTCAAACCCGCCGAAGATGTCCCGCACACCGCGACCGTCTTCGTGGAGATTCTCCTCGAAGCGGGCCTGCCGCCGGAGGTCATCCAGCTGATCCACGGGCGTGGCGAAACCGCCGGCGCCGCCCTGGTGGAGCATCCCGACGTGCCCGTGATCTCGTTCACGGGATCGACCGACACCGGCCGGCGCGTGGGCGAGACATGCGGCCGCCTGCACAAGCGACTGTCGCTGGAGATGGGCGGGAAGAACGCCCAGATCGTCCTTCCCGATGCGGATCTCGACCTGGCTCTGGATGGCGTCCTCTGGGGGGCGTTCGGCACCACAGGCCAGCGGTGTACCGCGACGAGCCGCCTCATTCTGCACGACCGGATTCACGACACGTTCGTGACCCGTCTTGCCGACCGGGTGCGGGCCCTGCGGCTCGGCGACGGTCGCGCCGAGGGGACCGAGGTCGGTCCGCTCATTCACGAGGCCGCGGCCCGCAAGGTGGAATCGTACGTGGAGATCGGCCTGGCCGAAGGGGCGACGCTGGTGACCGGCGGGCGGCGGGCGTCCGGGCCGGGGCTCGAGCGCGGTTTCTTCTTCGAGCCGACGATCTTCACCGGCGTCCGCCCCGGGAGCCGGCTGGAACAGGAGGAGATCTTCGGACCCGTCCTTTCGGTGATTCGGGTGGGATCAGTGGACGAGGCCTTCCGGGTCAACAATGACGTTCGCTACGGACTGTCGTCGTCCCTCTACACACGGGACGTCCAGGTCGCGTTCCGGGCGCTCCAGGAGCTCGATAACGGCATCACGTACGTGAACGCGCCGACCATCGGCGCGGAGGCGCACCTGCCGTTCGGCGGCGTGAAGCAGACGGGGAACGGACATCGCGAGGGCGGGTGGGAAGTGTACGATTTCTACTCGGAGACGAAGGTGGGCTACGTGGACTATTCCGGCGTGCTTCAGAGGGCGCAGCTGGACACCTATGAGCGATGAACGATGAGCGATGAGTCAGCGATGAGTGATGAGTGATGAGTCAGTGATGAGTCATGGAGTCCGCGATGAGTGACGAGTGATGAGCGTTGCGACAGAGGCGCGATGCGATGGACAGCGGGCCGGGGCGCCGGGGGTGCGGGCGCGGGTCGATCCGGGACGGAAGCCGTCAGGCGAATGGCGAGGCGCCGCACTGCCTTGCGGCCCTTCCGGCCACCGGCTTAATTGCCCGCTGATGCCGCTGTCGAAGGCGAGTGTATCCGAACGCGGTTGGCGTGTCGCCGCTTGCGTGCCCGAGGTCGAGGCGTCCGTGGTCCTGACGCATGACTGATCCAACTCCGACACCTAACGGGTCGCCGGCGATCTCCGAGCAGGAACGCGCCGAGGCATTGCGCCGGGTCAATCGCTCGCCCGGACGGATCCTGCGCGTGGCGTGGGAGTGGGCAAAGTCCTTCCAGGTCGCGATCCTGGTCTTCCTCTTCGTGCGGGCCTTCATCGTCGAGGCGTTCAAGATCCCGAGCGGGAGCATGGAGCGCACCCTGCTCGTCGGCGACTTCCTGCTCGTGAACAAGCTGGTGTACGGCGCCGAGGTCCCCTTCACCGGGAAACGCCTGCCCGCGATCCGGGAGCCGCGGATCGGGGACGTGGTCGTCTTCCAGTGGCCGCAGGACCCGACCAAGAACTTCGTGAAGCGCCTGGTCGGGATGCCGGGGGATACGCTGGCGATGGAGGAGGGACGTCTGGTGCGCAACGGCCGCGTGGTGCGTGAGCAGTACGCGGTCCACACCGATCCCGGCATTGATCCCGCCGCCGAAGAGTTCCGGTGGCAGCGGAACCACCTCGTGCGAACGGCCGCGGCCAGCCCGGCCTACCACCCGTCCCGGAACAACTGGGGCCCGATCGTCGTGCCGGAGAAGCAGTACTTCGTGCTCGGGGACAACCGCGACAACTCGCTCGACAGCCGCTACTGGGGCTTCGTGCCCGACTCGCTGATTCGTGGCCAGCCGCTGCTGGTCTACTACAGCTTCGAACCGGATTCGGGAGTGCGTGAGCCGTGGCTCGCGCGGGTTCGCTGGCACCGGCTGGGCAGCCGTGTCCACTGAACACGACGACGACACGCCGTCGGGCGTGTATCAGCGCTTCGAACGCCCGCGTCCGGCGCGCGTGCGAGTGCCGGGCAAACGGGGCGCCTACGACGAAGGCTCGCTCGACCAGTACCTCCGGGACATCAGCGCCTACCCGCTCATCTCGCGGGAAGACGAAGTCGAGCTGGCCCGCCGCATCCGCGATGGCGACCAGGAAGCGCTCGACAAGCTGGTGCGCAGCAACCTGCGCTTCGTGGTCTCGGTCGCGAAGAAATACCAGAACCAGGGCGTCTCGCTGTCGGACCTGATCAACGAGGGCAACCTCGGCCTGATCCGCGCCGCCCACAAGTTCGACGAGACCAAGGGCATCAAGTTCATCTCCTACGCGGTCTGGTGGATCCGCCAGGCGATCCTCCAGGCCCTCGCCGAACAGTCCCGGATCGTGCGGGTGCCCCTCAATCGCGCCGGGACCCTGCACCGGATCGGCAAGCGCGCCAACATGCTGCTGCAGGAGCTGGGCCGCGAGGCGACGCACGCCGAGATCGCGGACGGCATGGACATCAGCGAAGAGGAAGTCGCGAAGACGATGTCCATCTCGCAGACGCACCTCTCGCTCGATGCCCCGCTGACGCCGGGCGAGGACAACAAGCTCCTCGACTACCTGCCGGACAACCTGAACCCGACGCCTGACGAGCAGACGTTCGAGAAGGCGCTGACCGAGTCGATCGAGGCGGCGCTGGGAAGCCTGAAGGAACGCGAAGCGAAGATCCTGCGCCTGTACTTCGGGCTCGACGGCAGCGAGGCGATGACGCTCGAGGAGATCGGGGCGCTGCTCGGGATCACCCGGGAACGCGTGCGGCAGATCAAGGAGAAGGCCCTGAGCCGGCTGCGCCACGTGTCCCGGGCGCGCGCGCTCGAGTCGTTCCTCGGCTGACCCCGGTCAGTTGAGCGGACGCCCCGCGCGGAGGGCGTCGCCCATCGCCACCGTCTCCGCCGAGGGATCCGCGTCCAGGTCCCGGCGCAGCCGCTGGACGAACTCCTCGTACAGCCGGAGCGCGCCGGCGCGGTCGCCGAACCGGTCCAGCATCACCAGCGACCGGCG
>JABWBJ010000326.1 GCA_013360595.1 Gemmatimonadaceae bacterium
GGCGATCCTGCCGGGGGCGGCGACCGATGACCGGCGCGTGGTCGGGGCCTACGTCCGCGACTGGGCCTTCGGCATGCCGGGCGACACCGCGGTGCAGCACGCGCCGTACCGTGGCGGCCTGCGCCTGGCCTACATCGGACCGCCATCGTTAGGTGTCGGGGTCGGCGGGCCGTTCGGGACCACGGTGCAGGGGGCCGCCTCGGTAGCGTTCACGGACCTGCTCGGAGACCACTTCCTGGGCGTGGCGATGCAGGCCTCGGGGACCGTGCGAGACATCGGCGGCCAGGTGCTGTACATCAACTCGGCCCGCCGCTGGACGTGGGGCGTGAACCTCGAGCGGGCGGCGTACCTCTATGGATACGGGTCGATCAACCAGAACTCGATCGACTACGTGCTGGCGCACATCGCCGTCACCGGCGCGTCGTTCCTCACCCAGTACGCGCGCAGCCAGTCGAGCCGCATCGAGCTGAGCGCCGGGTACCAGCGTTACAGCTACGCGCTGGAGCGGACCTCGCTCACCGGGTCGGTCACCGGCGGCGCCGTGCCGCTGGACGCGCCGAGCCCGCTGGGGCTCGGGACAGCGTCGATCGCCTACGTCGCGGACGACGCCAGCATGGGGTATACGTCGCCCTTCGCCGGGACGCGCTTCCGGCTCGAGGCCAGTCCGACCATCGGATCACTCAACTACCAGTCGTACCTGGCCGACTTCAGGCGGTACACCTACCTGCGGCCGTTCACGCTGGCGGTGCGCGGCATTCATTACGGCCGGTACGGGCATGATTCGGACAGCGACCGCATCGGGTCGATCTTCCTTGGCGACCCGACGCTGGTTCGAGGCTATGCGTACGACACGTTCGACGCGTCCGAGTGCGCGCCTGACGCGGGAGGTTCGCTGGGCAGCAGCTCGTGCCCGCAGTTCGACCGCCTGCTCGGCAGCCGCGTGGGCGTGCTGAACGCGGAACTGCGCATTCCGCTCCTGGGCTCCCGCGGACTGGGGATCATCGAGACGGTCTTCCCGCCGCTGGAGATCGCGCCCTTCATCGATGCCGGCGTGGCCTGGACCGGGTCGAGCGCGCCGGTCTGGTCGCTCGATGCGAACACGGCGGACCGGACTCCGGTCGTGAGCACCGGCGTCACGTCCCGGCTGAACCTGTTCGGCTTTGCCGTGCTGGAGATCTACCACGCGTGGCCGCGGATGCGGCCGGGGCGCGGCGGCGTCTGGGGCTTCACGCTGCAGCCCGGATGGTGAAGGAGCGCGGAGGGAAAGCGCGGATGAGGTTCGCCCCCGCTGCGCTCTGCGCCTTGCGCTCAATGCTTCGTCCGTTTCGCCCACCAGGTGCCCTTCTGAGCGGTCATCTCGTGGCCGCTGTGATGCACCAGGAAGGCGCCCTCGATCCGGTCGCCCGACAGCTCACCGCGGAAGGTGGTGAGCAGCAGGCACTCGCAGTCGGGAGAAGGATACGGATCCATGGTGCCGACCACGGTGCTTCCCACCACGCGCACGAAACGGATGCGGAGCACCTGCTGGCGCGGGGCGGCGTGGGCGAGCGTGTGCATCATCGCGTCGTCGTACTCGACGCCGGTCTGGCGCGGCACCATGACGACGTCGCCGTGCGCCGTGTCCTGACCCGCCTCGAGCATGAACAGAATGCTCCCGGACCGTCCTGTCTCGGCGCTCCGGTACTCTCCGAACCACTCCCCGGCGAGGGCGGCGATGTCCGCCCGGGCGCCCTCGACTGGAACCGGCGTGGGATTGAGCGCGCACGCCGCCGCCGTCAGGATGAGCGTGCCCTGCCAGATCACTCTCATGGACTCCTCCCAGTTGGCCGGGGCGACATCGCTCCGTGCATGGGGGAGGCTATCCCGAGCCCTCGTGGGGTTGCATCCGGGGTGCGGAGCGCATGGCGTAGGGTGAACTCCTACAGGTCCGGATCTCGCGACGCCCGGGTTCGCATGGCGTTGCGCTGAGCCCGCGCGCTCGTTGCTCGACGCTCGGCGCTCGGCGCTTGGCGCTCGGCGCTCGACGCTCGACGCTCGGCGCTCGACGCTCGACGCTCCTACGGCCGCCCCGTCGCAGTGTCCGTGAGCTTGCGCAGGATCTCCTCGTAGTACGGCTTCTCCCGCAGACTGGCCCGCGACCCCGGGAAGTACACGAGGCTCAGCGTGGCGCCGTACTGGTTCATGTCCGACAGCACGATGGCGGCGCGCTGGTCGTTGGAGAGCCGTGTGTTGTCGATCATCGGCGTGCTGAAGAACCCGACGTCGAAGTCCACCGAGTATCGGCCGACGGCGTTCGGAGAAACACCCGGCTGCTCCGGTGTCTCGATCTCGAGGCCGATGCGCAGTTCGCGGCGCACGGTGTCGGCCCCGGAGAGGGTCACCCGGAAGCGCCGCCGGATGCCGTCGAGAGCGGCCTCGACGTCCTCCAGTTGCTCCGACGCCACGCCGTCCAGAAGGCTGTCGGCGAAGAGCACGGTCCAGTCGTGGCGTCGGCCGCTGGCCTCGAGGATGATCATCTGCTTGCGCGTCACCTCGCGGGCAAGGTCGCCCAGCCGCGAGCTGTAGACGCGCTTCTCGGCCGCCGACATGGACGAGCGGTCGATCTCGCGCTGAATGTGCTCGTAGAGCGGCACGAGGTTGAGCGCTTCGTGGAAGTTCTGCGCCAGCAGCTCCATCTTGAGCAGCCGGCTGTCGAGCGACGAGCTCTGGGCGTCGAAGAACGAGCCGATGATGGACTGGAACATCTCCTTGCGCAGCGTGGCCTCGCTTTCCTCGCGGCGCGTCATGAGCTCGGAGTAGAGGCGCAGCTTCGCCTCGTTGCTCTGCTGGCGCTCGAGGGCCCGCGAGCCGATGAAGCCCAGGCTGGCCACCGCGACCGCGGTGAGGAGCCCGCCGAGCGGGGAGAGGATGATCTGGAGCCGATCCCAGAAGTCCTTCTGGCTGCCCGGTGTCGTCACGGTCAGACCCGCCGCAACGTCCAGGTGTCGCCCTTCCTTTCGAGCACGAGGCGGTAGCGGGCAGGCTTCTCGAACAGGACGACATCTACTGCCGGCGTCTGGCCGTCGTGCGTGACCGTGAGCCGGCACTTGCCCAGGGACTTCGCCGAGAGACGGAACGAGCCGGTGGCGTCCGTTCTGCCCTTCACCGTCTCCTCGCCGCAGGTGAGTTCCAGGGCCGCGTCGGCGACATACTGATCACCGATCCTGAGGTCACCGAACACTTCGGCGGCCGGCGGCGGCGCCAGCGCCACACCAAGCGCGAGCATGTATCTGATCATGCAGACCTCTCCACGTCGTTTTGCTCCGCGTCGGGCGGAATCTACCGAAGGCACCTCGGACCGTGAGGCCGTGTCCGCGGCGGGAAACGGAAGCGCCCCGGTTCATCACCGGGGCGCCTCCGCATCGAGCCGTCAGCGGCCGCTGTCCGCGGGCGGCTGGCGGAACCGCCAGCCCGGACCCGGTGGAACGGCGCCGCCTTCGTCCATCGGGCCGCGGC
>JABWBJ010000327.1 GCA_013360595.1 Gemmatimonadaceae bacterium
CGCCGCGGCAGAGGTCGCCCTCCCCGATCAGCGCCAGCGCGAGGTGGGACAGCGGGGCCAGATCCCCGCTCGCGCCCACGCTCCCCTGCTCCGGCACCGGTGGATACAGGCCGGCGTTCAGCATCGCGACGAGCAGATCGACGAGGGCCGGCCGCACGCCCGACGGCCCCTTGGCCAGGACGTTGGCCCGGAGCAGCATCATCGCGCGAACCTCATCTTCCGGCAGGAGCGGACCGACGCCCGCCGCGTGGCTTCGCACCAGGTTCACCTGCAGGTCGGCGAGCCGGTCGGGAGGAATGGCCACGTCGGAGAGTTTGCCGAAGCCGGTATTCACCCCGTAAAGCGTCTCGCCGGCGGCCAGCTTTCGCTCCACGACCTCGCGAATCCGGAGCATCCGCCCCCGCGCGGCATCCGACAGGGTCACGGCGGCGCGCTGTCGCGCGACCCGCACGACGTCGCCGAGCGTCAGGGAGTTGCCGTCGATCGCGAGGGGGCTCGTCATGCGCGGAATGTCCCTACCCCTCGGGTCCAATTCAAGGCTCGCGACCTATCGGCGCACGCCGCTGTAGCCGCGCGGGTAGTCGCGCGTATCCCAGTCGAACTTGATGTCGGGCTGGGCCTTGAGCGAGATGTGGAAGTTGAAGGTGAAGTTCCCGTTGGGCGCGCGCATGAACGCGAAGGTCGCATTCCAGTCATGCAGCTCACGCGTGAGCGTGAAGATCTGGCTCGCGAACTCCTTCCGGGTGATGTCGTAGGTCGTCGACCACTGCGCCCCCCACTTCTCGGTGATATGGAACGAGAGGTTCGACTGCGCGTTCGCCTGCGCGGGGGTCACGAAGTAGGTCGCCCCGCCGGTCCCCGATCCCGTCTCTTCCGAGCCGGTCGTTGGCGCGAGGCGCTGTTTGCAGCTCTCGAAAGCAATCAGGTCGTACTGGAAGGGGAGGCAGTCCGCCGTCGGGTCTACGACCACCACGCCGGTCCCGGTCGGCGGCCGCGTGCGCTGGGCGCTGTATGTCAGGCCCCACTGCCACCCCCGCCCGGACGGCACCGCCATCTGACCTGCGATCTGGCTGATCGAGCCACCGATCCGCTGGCCGGCCACGAACCCGGGCGATGCGCCGATCATCGTGGTGGGCGTCGGCGCCGTCCCCGGCGCCCCCGAACTCGATGCGTCGCTCACCCGGATTCCGAGGAGCCTCGCCATGCCGCGAACGATGGGAGAGGCCGGGCCGAGCGACAGCGTCCCCCGGATCGAGGTCCGATACGGTTTGAAGACCGCCGTGTCGGAGATCGGATCGCCCTGAAAGAGCGACCAGTCGACGCCGATGTCGAAGCCGGGGAGCAGGTCCGACCGCGCCGTGACGCCGAACGCGTTGTTGGTGAGCCCGGTCTTCCTGGTCACCCTGGCCCGCTCGAAGTCCCAGGCGAGCGAGGTGAAGTTGAGCGAGAGCAGCTTGATCTTCTGCCACCGGTCCTCGGGGATGGTGTCGATCCCCGGCCGCATCTTGGCCTCGAACGTCGTGGCGAGCCCCAGGCTGATGGTCTTCTGCTGATTGGCGCCGAGGTACCCGACCCGCGTGGCGCCGATGGCCTCGAGGTACTCGTCACTGATCTCGCCGCGCGGCGTGTACTGGAACGAGAGGGACGGCGAGATCGCGTGCCGGATCGCGGCCACGGGCCCCAGCCCCGGGAATCGCCGGTAGAGCGTCGGCGAGAGCGCGAGACCGATCGCCGGGCGGAGCGACTGCGCCACGAACGCATTCCCCGTGCGCTCGGAGCGGACCAGGAGTCCGTGCGGATCCACCTTCTGGATGGACACCGACGGCGCCAGGTTCCACGTCCGGGCGAACAGTGTGGGGAGCGAGAAGCCCGTCTCCCAGTTCACCTCGGTGAGGTACGTGCGCTTGTACACGCGCGTCACCTTCTTCGACGTGTCGTTGACGTCCACGACGATGCGCCGCGACGGGTAATCCTCGAACCGGTCGCTGACGTTGATGCTGTTGCGCCAGTTGAAGCCGAAGATCTGCACCGGCGTGTCGAAGCCGATCGTCGTCGACCGCTTGTTGCGGTCCAGCGCCACGCTGTCGAGCACGCCGCCGGGCCCGGTGACGTACCGGTACGAGAAGTCGCCGACCCGGTCGATGTGCAGATTCTCCGCGTTGCTGAACCGGAACGCGGGCGTCCAGGTGAGCCACTCGCCCACGCGGATCGGCTTCGAGCTCACGTTGAGCGTCGGGAACGTCCGGTCGATCGCCTCGCGCCCCGGGTACTGCTGCTGCGAACCCCCGAGGCTGAGGCTGAACGGCCCGCGGCCGGTGGAGAAGCTCAGGTCCGACTTGATCGTCTGGACGGCCGCGTACGGGTTGAAGGTGGTGTTCCGGTGGACCGTCGTGTTGGTCATGTAGTTCAACTGCGCCGTCAGCTTCGTCCGCTGCGAGAAGCTCTGCTGGTGGCTCAGCGAATAGATCTGGTTCGTGCTTCCGTCGCGGAGGGTGTTGTACGTCATGCCCAGCCGCCCGCTCAGAAAACGGTCCTGCCAGGCATAGTTGATGTCCCCGTTGAACTTGACCCAGCCCGGCTGCCCCTCGGTCGGACGCGCGTCGCTGAACCAGTCCATGGTCACCTGGGCGTCCACGTAGTCGCTGATCGCGAAGTAGTACCCGAAATTCTCGATCAGCCGCCGGTACCCGGAGCGGTTGCGGATGATGTCCGAGAAGCCCACCCGCGGCGGAATGAGCCCGCTCCGGCGGCCACTCCGGATGTCCTGCACGATGAACGGAATCCAGAAGACCGGGATGTCGGCGATGTACAGCACGGCAGGCCGCGCGACGATCACGTTCTTCGAGATCAGCTTGATCTCGTGCGACGCGAAGTGGAAATGCGGCGTCGGATCCTGGCAGCTCGTGAACTTCCCGCCGACGGCGTAGAAGTGCGAGCTCCCCTCGGGAGTGGAGTCGCCCTTGAACGCGGCGACGCCCCCCTCGACGATCCACCGCTCGCCGCTCTCGACCGCCGTCGACACCCCTCGGGCGATTCCCTCGCGCGCCCGCACGTCATAGCGCAGCAGCTCGCGGCCGACAACGTCGTCCGGGCCGCGGGCCGGGTCGCGCAGCACCACGGTATCGCCCCGCGCCTCGACAATCTGCGTCGAGTCGTTGAAGGTGATGGTGTCCCCGACCAGCACGGTCGAGTCTCGCGAGACCTGTGCCTTCCCGCGCAGGTACATCTCGTTCCGCTGGGCCTGGAAGACGACCGAGTTCCCCTGGTAGCGGGTGACCGAGTATCCGCGCCGGTTCAGCAGCTCCGCCATGACCGAGTCCGGCGAGTTCCACTGAATCACGCGCGATCGTGGCAGCGAGTCGCGCGAAGCCCGGGCCGAGTCGAGCCGGGCCTGGGCCGCGCGCGCGGAATCCGCCTGCGACTGACCCTGGCGCCGCATCGAGTCGGCACGGGCGATCGAATCGGCGCGGGCGATCGAGTCGCGACGCACGACC
>JABWBJ010000328.1 GCA_013360595.1 Gemmatimonadaceae bacterium
CTTTCTCCGCGACGTGGCGCGGCGCGAGCACGCCGTGATCGTGACCGCCCACACGCGCGGCGATCAGGTGGAAACCGTGGCCATGCGCATCCTCCGCGGTTCAGGCGCTCGCGGGCTCGCGGGCCTCCTGGCGCCGTCGGACGTCGAGCGCCCGCTCCTGTTCTGCTCGCGTGCGGCGATCGCCGACTACGCGCGGCGCCACGGCGTGTCCTGCGTCGACGATCCCAGCAACACGTCGCGCGCCTTTCTCCGCAACCGTCTTCGGCTCGACGTGCTCCCGGCGCTGGAGGCGGCGCGCCCCGGCTTCGGCGACGAGCTGTTCGCCCTGTCGGAGCGGGCGGCGGCCCTGCGCCGCAAGGTTGATGAGGTCGCGGCCCAGCTCGTGTCCCGGTCGAGACCGGACGCGCTGGCCTCTCTCGACACCCGGACGCTGGCCACCCTCGACGCCGGCGGACTGAAGCTGGTCCTGCCGGCGGCGCTCGAGATCGCCGGCGTATGGCTCGACCGGCGCGGCCTGGAACTGCTGGCAGGACTCGTTGCGGCCGGTCCCGGAACGCGCGGACAGCTCGCCGGGGGCTTCGAAGCGATCCGGGCTCGCGACGAGCTGCTGATCGTGCGCCGGCGCGAGCGGCACGCCGAGCCGATGCGCCTGAACGCAGCGGGCGAGACCGTATTCCCCGGCTTCCGGTTCCGGGCCGTACCGGTGGCCGCCGTGAACGGAGCCACAGCTGCGGGAACCTGGACAGTTCAGTTCCCGTCATCAATGCAACTCGTTGTGAGGCAATGGTATCCGGGCGACCGTCTCACAAACGACGTCACCGGTGGCCAGCGCCGAATCGCGCGGTACTTCGCCGACGCCGGGATCGTGGGTCCTCTCCGGGAGCACTGGCCGGTTGTCGCCCGGGGCAAGGACGTCGTCTGGATTCCGGGTGTCCGCGCCACGCCGCTCCCTCCCCACCCAGGTGAACCGATGATCGAGTATCGATGCGAGCGGGTCCGTGAGTGATTCGAGCGTCGAGCGCCAGGCGTCGAGCGCCGAGGGCAGCGGTGCCGGACGACCTCCGCGCGTGGACGGAGACCGCGACCCGCGGCTGGAGGGGCGGGTGCTCCGGCGAGTCGCCTTCACAGAGGACCGGATCGCCCAGCGGGTACGCGAACTGGGCGCGGAGATCGCCGCCGCGTATCCGGACGGTGGACTGCTCGTCCTCGGGTTGCTCAAGGGGAGCTTCATCTTTGTGAGCGATCTGGTGCGACAGATCAGGCGCCCGCTGCAGGTCGACTTCCTCGTCGTCTCGAGCTATGGCAACGAAACGGTGTCGAGCGGAATCGTCCGGCTGGTGTACGACCCGCAGGCCGTGCTGACGGGCCGCCACATTCTGCTGGTCGAGGACATCGTCGACTCCGGGCGCACCCTGAGCCGGGTCATCGACGTGCTGAAGGAGCGCGCGCCGGCGTCGATCGAGGTCTGTGCGCTGCTGGACAAGCACCATGCGACGCATCTCGCGCACCCGCCGAGGTTTGTCGGTTTCGACGCACCCAACGAGTTCCTGGTGGGGTACGGGCTCGATCATGCAGAGAACTTCCGTCACCTCCCCTATATTGCATCACTGGAGTAACCCGAGCCTTTCATGCCCCCGACCCCGCCGCCCTCGCCGTTCAACTGGCGTCGCCTCTCGAGGACGCTGTCGTTCTGGCTGCTGGTCATCCTCGTTCCGGTCGCGATCCTCCAGCTCACGAACGCGAAAGCCGAGCCGACGGTCGAGATGGACTACAGCGACTACCGCCAGCAGCTCGATTCGAACAACATCGCCCGCGTGACGATCCAGGACGGGAGCGTCATCCACGGTTCGTTCAAGCAGCCGGTGCAGGTGCGCGGCCGTGACGTGCGCGCCTTCACGACGCGACTGCCGGTGAAGGACAGCGAGGAGGCGGTACGCGCCCTCGAGGCGCGCGGGGTCCGGATCAAGTCGCAGCCGGCGCGCCCGTCGTTCGGCACGTTCCTCATCAACTATCTGCCGCTCCTGCTGCTGTTCGGCTTCTGGATCTTCCTCTTCCGGCAGATGCAGGCCGGCGGCAACAAGGCCTTCTCGTTCGGCAAGTCGAAGGCGAAGCTCCTGACGGGCGACACGCCCAAGGTGACGTTCGCCGATGTCGCGGGGTGCGACGAGGCCAAGGTCGAGCTGCAGGAGATCATCGAGTTCCTGAAGGATCCGCAGAAGTTCACGCGACTTGGTGGTCGCCTGCCGAAGGGCGCGCTGCTCGTCGGCCCGCCGGGGACCGGCAAGACGCTGCTCGCCAAGGCGGTGGCCGGCGAGGCGGGCCGCCCGTTCTTCTCGATGTCAGGCTCCGACTTCGTCGAGATGTTCGTGGGCGTGGGCGCGAGCCGCGTGCGCGACCTGTTCGAGCAGGGGAAGTCGCAGGCGCCGTGCATCATCTTCATCGACGAGATCGATGCCGTCGGGCGCCATCGCGGCGCCGGCCTGGGCGGCGGCCACGACGAGCGCGAGCAGACGCTGAACCAGCTCCTCGTGGAGATGGACGGCTTCGAGTCCAACGACGGCGTGATCCTGATCGCGGCGACGAACCGGCCCGACGTGCTCGACCCGGCGCTCCTGCGCCCCGGCCGCTTCGACCGGCAGATCGTCGTCGACGCCCCGGACCTGCGCGGCCGCGAGGGCATCCTGCGCGTCCATCTGCGGAACAAGCCGATCGCCGAGGACGTGGAGATCACGTCGCTGGCCCGCGGCACGCCGGGGATGGCCGGGGCGGATCTGGCCAACCTGGTCAACGAGGGGGCCCTGCTGGCGGCGCGCCGGAACCATGACCGCATCTACATGGCGGACCTCGAAGAGGCGAAGGACAAGGTGCTCCTCGGGGCCGAGCGCAAGTCGCTGGTGATGAAGGATGAAGAGCGCCGCCTGACCGCGTACCACGAGGCGGGCCACGCCGTCTGCGCGATGATGGTGAAGGGGAACGATCCGCTGCACAAGGTGACGATCGTGCCGCGGGGCCGGGCGTTAGGCGTGGCCTTCACGCTCCCCGAGGACGACCGGGTGTCGGTGACGCGCGAGCAGATCGAGGCGCGCCTGGTGATGGCGTACGGCGGCCGCGTGGCGGAGGAGATCATCTTCGGGCGCGACCGGGTGACCACCGGGGCCGCCAGCGACATCCAGCAGGCGACGCAGATCGCCCGCAAGTACGTGACGCAGTGGGGCCTTTCGGACGCGATCGGCCCGGTCCTCGTCGGCGACAACGAGCAGGAGGTCTTCCTCGGCAACCAGATCATGAGCCGGCGCGAAGTCTCCGAGCAGACGCACCGCCTGGTGGACAGCGAGGTCAAGCGGGTGATCGACTCGGCGTACCAGCTCGCGACGCGCGTGCTCACGGAGAACGTGGAGCTGCTCCACACGGTGGCGCAGTCGCTGCTCGAGCGGGAGACGTTGACCCGCGAGGACATCGAGGTGCTGCGCCGGGGCGAGCGGCT
>JABWBJ010000329.1 GCA_013360595.1 Gemmatimonadaceae bacterium
CCCACGGCGGCCGAGGACGCGCACGACCTGCTCCCGCGCCGAAATCTGCAGGACGCGCGCCTCGGCGCCGTCCACGACGAAGTAGTCGCCCCGCGGCCCGACCACGATGTGCGTCGGGCGCGCGAGCATCAGCGTGTCGGACTCGGCGATGCGGACGCTGTCGATGGGGCGCAGCAAGCGACTGGACGCATCATCCCGCCCTTGCGCCTGGGCGGTGTGGGTCGCTCCCAGAATCAGTGCGGCAACGTGACGAGAGCGCATGGGCCCGGCACTCTTCCCTTCGCGGGATTCGCCGAATGTTTTCGTCCGCGCCGAAGCGGAGCAGGTGCCGCCGTCCGCCATCGGCCGCAAGGTAGCCTACAGCGGACCCCGCCGGCCGGCAACAGCCGGCGCGATCCTCTCACTCTGCCGTCAGCGAGCGTTCCCTGCCCTGATCAATCGCGGCTCCAGCACCCGGACCCGCAGCTCGCCATCCGGCAGTTCGATAACGGTATACATGAGCGCGTTGCCGCACACGGGGGCGAGTCGAGTCGGATACCGGTGCGACGCCAGCAGGCGGCCGGACGGCAGGTCGATGACCTCGATGATCGTGTCGAAGGTCTTCTCCTGCCACTCGGGCGTTACCCGCATCCCCATGCCGGGCCGCCACTCCCGATCCGCGACCGCCGTGTACGTCCACAGCCTGCCGCTGTCGTCTTCCCACGCATGGAGCAGCATCGGCGGGGGCGGTGCCGTCCGGTAGACCTCCGCCGGGAACACGCTCGGCGAGGGAAACCAGTCGGCCCTTCTGATCACCGTGAGGTCCAGGGAGTCCGGAGCCGACCAGCGGCGCAGTTCGTACGACCAGTGGCTTGCCGTCCAGAACCGGCCGCGCGGCGCCCGGGACACGAGCCAGTTCTCGAGATCGAGAGCGGTGTCCGGCTGCTGCGGAGCCCCGAACGACATGACCTGACGACCGTCGCGGTCGAATCCGTGAAACAGCCGATCGGTCCGGGACTTCGGGAGCCGAAAGAGCAACAGCCGGTCGTCCGGCAGAAGGGTGAAACTCCGAAAGCGATCGCGCGTCGGGAAGACGCGGGCGTAGGCACCGGCCGCCGATACGACCTGGATCCGGGAATTGGCGTCATCGAGGACGTAGAGCGAATCACCGCTTCCAACGGCTACCCGCAGCGGCGAACGGAACTCCCCTGGTCCGGCCCCTCGGCGTCCAATGGTACGCACCGGCTTGCCCGTGGCGTCGTAGACGGCGAGGAAGCCTCCACCGGCGACTCCGCTGAGGACGAACTCACCGGTAGAGAGCCGCCCCACCATGCATTCGCGGCCGGCTGCGTTAGGCAGGACGCCGACCGTGTCGGTGGCATCACTGAGCGTCGCGAGGTGGGCGAGCTCGATCCGGCACTCGCGACATTCCGGATCCCCGGCAACCGTCAGCCGTCGTTCGTCTCGGCCCTGGCCGCCGTGGCAGGCGATCAACGAGCACACGACCAAACCGAGGAATGTTCCGAGTCCGACACCGGGCCGGCCCGCGAGCGTCCCGATCATGTTGCAATGTGGCTCTCCGAATCTCCGGGAAGAGGCGCAGCAGCTCCTGCCGGCGATCCTCGGCGGTATCGCGGGGCGGAGGTCCAGCTTCTCCGGCCCTGGCTCTGTCGTCACTTCGTCTCCGTTCTGCTCATCGGGCTCCGCCTGCCGTTCGTTTCGTTGGCGTCGGCGCATGGAACGAGAGATCGCCGGGGTTCTCAATCGTGAGCAGCCGCATCAGCCGCGGATTGATGAAAAGCTTCTCGCGCCCGGCCTTCACTTCATTCAGCACGCCAGCGGCTACCAGCTTCCTGAGATAGACCGCCGCCGTCTGACGCTCGGCGATCCCCGCTTCGACCACGTTCTTGATACGGCAATAAGGCTGCACGAAGATCAGCTCCACCAGTTCGGGCTTCGACACCCCCAGCGCCTTCCGTACCGGCGCCGCTGTGTCATGCATGAGCTGCCGGATGGCTCGAATGCGCTCGGAGGTCCAGCGTGCCATCTCGTCCACCGCGCGCAGCATGTAGAGAATCCACTCCTCCCACGCCCCGTCGGTCGTGACCGAGAGCAGCAACCGGTAGTAATCCGCCTTGCGGCGAATGATCGCGCTGCTCAGGTACAGAACCGGAATGTCGAGCAATTCCTGCTCGACGAGGAAGAGCAGATTGAGAATCCGCCCCGTGCGACCGTTCCCGTCCGTGAACGGGTGGATGGCCTCGAACTGGTAGTGCGCCACCGCCATCCGCACCAGCGGATCGACATCTGTCGCGTGGTGAAGAAACCGCTCCCAGTTCGCCAGAAGCTGCCGGAGCAGCGCTTCGCCGTCGGGCGGCGTGTACACCACCGTGCCGGTCCCCTCATGCAGCAACTTCGTTCCCGGCACGCGACGGACGTCGAGGTTCGCGCCGAGGAGCGTGCGGCAAACTTCGACCGCGGTGGCGGTCGAGAGCGGCTTCTTCTGAAGCAGGTCGAGTCCCCGCCTGAGCGCGGTGCGATACCGCAGCGCTTCTTTCGTCGCGGGGTCGGCCAGCGCTTCGCGGTCAGGCTGCGCGTACCGGAAAAGCTGGTCAGTGGTTGTGACAATGTTCTCGATCTCTGAGCTGGCGCGCGCCTCCAGGAGCGGAATGGTGTTGATGAGCACGTCCTGGTTTGGCAGCAGCCGCCCCGCCTGCTTGAGCTCGGCGACTGCGGCGCGCGCCCCGATGCAGGCCTTGAGCACGGCCCGGCTCTCCAAGTCCGCGGCCGGCGGCAGGAGCGGCAGATTGCTGTAAGCCCTTGCGGGGTCGAAGCTTGGGGCGTGCGTTATGGCGCCGTCCATCGACAGATCCGGGTGAACCTGTCGCCCGGATCGACAGGTCGTCAAAACGTGTCGAAAACATACATTGCTTTCGACATATGCGCCAGCCACAGCAGGCGCCAGCGGATCGTGGAAAGGGGCGTCGCGCCTGGGTCACCCGCTATGGCGCCGCAGCACCTCGGCCACCGTCGTATTCGGGGCCCGCGCCTCCTCGAGGATCCGGAGTTCTCCGCCTCGAGCTCGCGGAGTCGGGTCAACTCCTTGACGCTCGCTCCGTTAAGCGAGAGAGCCTCTCCTGGTGGCGCCAATGCGTGTCGCCTCCGGCCGTCCGCGGTTGCATCATCAGCGGTTGCGCCGCGACGACTCACGTGCTGTCCGCACTGAACCGGTCACTCCGCGCGCGAACATGCTCGTCAGACCGACCCGTGCCTCCCACGCGCGATAGCGCGGATCGTCTCGCAGAAAGTCGAACTGTGGGTCAACCGGTACACGGAGCGCATTGGACCCGCCGCCCACGAACGCGGAGTCGAGCCAGACGAGGGTGCGGTCGCGGTCGCGCAGCGCGGCGTAGGCCACGGCATAGCTCCATGCCCGGACGTGCGCCACTGGCGGCGGCGATCGGTCGAGTCGCGCGATGCGTGCGCGCGCGTCGGCGGCG
>JABWBJ010000330.1 GCA_013360595.1 Gemmatimonadaceae bacterium
TCGCCATCGATCCGGCCGCCCAGGCGGCGCTCCAGGCCAGCGCGAGCGGCACCGCGTCGGCCACGGCCGACAGCGTCCGCCGGATCCCGGACTTCGCCCGCTGGCTCATCGACCTCGTGCCGTCGAATCCGGTGCGCGCCGCCGCCGATGGCGCGATGCTCCCGCTCATCGTCTTCACGCTCACGTTCGGTTTCGCGGTGGCGGGGTTGAAAGGCGAGGCGCGAAGCACCGTGGTCGGGGTCTTCACGGCGATCCGCGACGCCGCGATGACGCTGGTCCGGTGGGTACTCCGGGCCGCACCGATCGGCGTCTTTGCCCTGGCCCTGGCCCTCGCCGCGCGCCTCGGCCTCTCGGCGATCGGAGCGGTGGCGGGCTACGTGGGGCTCGTCTCCGCGCTGTCGGTGCTGTTCGCCGTCGTGGTGCTCTACCCGATGGCGGCGCTGGCGGGCCGGGTGCCGCTGCGGGAATTCGCGATGGCGGCGCTCCCGGCGCAGGCCGTGGCCTTCAGCTCGCGCTCGTCGCTGGCGGCATTGCCGGCGATGATCGAGAGCGCGCGCGAGCGTCTCCGGCTGCCTGACGAGATCTCGGCGTTCTTCCTGCCCCTGGCGGCGTCGGTGTACCGGATCGGGGCCGCGGTGGGCCAGACCACCGGCGTCGTCTTCATCGCCACGCTCTACGGCGTACCGCTGGGTCCGGCCCAGCTGGCGGGGATCGTGCTGACGGTGGTGGCGACCAGCTTCTCGGTGCCCGGCATCCCGGGTGGGTCGATCGTGATCATGGCGCCCGTGCTGATGGAAGCCGGGCTCCCCGTCGAAGGAATCGGCATCCTGCTTGGCGCCGACACGATCCCGGACATGTTCCGCACGACGGTCAACGTGACCGGCCACCTCGCGGCGGCAACGGCGGTGGCGGGCCGAGCGACGAGCGATGAGCGATGAGGGGCGCGGACTTCTCCTCATCGCTCATCGCTCATCCCTATACCCCCGGCACCACCTTGCAGTTCTCGACGAACATCCACTTCAGCTCGCGCGGGTTGTCGAGCATCTTGAACCACTGGTTGAGCCAGTTCTGGGTGTCCGTGCGGTACCGGCCGTCGAGACCCGGCGTGTCCTTGTAGAGGGCGAGGATCGCGTCCTTCTTCTCCCGGTACGGCTGCAGATACTTCGCCATCGCCTCCGGCTCCTTGCAGGGCCCGCGGTAGAGGCGCTCCTTCACCGAGCGGATCCCAAGGCGCGGATCCGGTGTGGCGTAGTGCGTGCCGACGAGCCCGGTGAAGTCGAGATCGTAGGCAATGGGCAGCAGGTTCCCGTTGGGCTGCCGGACCAGGCGGATGTTGTGCAGTGCGGCCAGGGACCAATCCGTGCCGCCGACGAAGGCCTGCCACGTCGCCACTTCCATGATCTGGTCGTGGTCCACGTCGTCGAAGAGCGCCCGCCGGATCTCGATGACCTCGCCCTCCATGCGCTTCGCGACATCGTCTTCGTGCTCGAGGAAGACGCCGTTGCGGGTCTCGATCGGGTTGCCGGTGGCCGAGTCCACGTAGGTGACCTTCGCCAGCCGCGCGCGATGGCTGCGGGGCGTGATCAGGTTGTGCACCTCATACGCCAGCCACTCGCGGATCATGTACTCGTCGTAACGGGCGTTCGACTGGCAGTGGGTCACCAGCTTGAGCTTGTCGTGGCCGTCGAACACCGTGCCCTTGACCTCCCCTTTCTTGAAGTCGAGCCGGAGCGGCACGAAGGAGCAGTTGCGATTGGCCAGGCGATAGTGGCCGCGCGTGCGCAGCTGCACCGGGTACTTCACCTCCGCGCCGGTGGAGTCCTTCATGCGCACCTCGCCCCAGTACTCCTTCGTGCTGAGCGTGTCGCGGTCCTTCGAGATCACCTTGTAGTTCCCGACCAGCTGGAGCTCGAGCTGCGATTTGGACTGAAAAAGCGCACGCGCCTCGGCGTCCTTCTTCCACTCGGCGATCTTCTCCGGCGTCGGCGGTTCCTTGGGCCCCTTCTCTTCCTGGGCCACGGCCACGGGAGCGGCGATCAGCATCGCCCCGATCACCCACGCGCTGCGAGCGCTGCGAATCACGTTCAGGCCCATCGCTCCACCTCCACGCTGGCGACGAACGGCGCCGCCTCATTGGTTAGGACCTCGGACAGGGACTCCAGGGTGGTCCCCTTCTTCGCACGGACAGCGTACACGATACGCGCTTCCCCATCGGTGCGCTCGATGCGCACCATCTTCCACCGTTTGAGCCGGGCCTGCAAGACCGCCTCGACCGCCGGCTGAGCCTGGTCCGGGTCGCCCACGTGGACGGTGATCCGCCCCTCGAACCGCGGCCCTTCCTCCTCCTGGCCCGTCTTCTCCTCGGCGCTGAGGCCGAACTTCGCCTTCTGCTTGTCGAGCCGGGCCTGCAGGGCATCGAGCTGCGCCGGTGCCATCGAGTCCAGGATCTCCTTGTCGAGCCGGGCCACGAACTGGCTCGTCCGATTCGCGATGGCCACCGCGCGCTCGAAGTGCTTCTGCGCCCGCTCACCCTCGAGCGCCGGCGGCGTCCGGGCGTAATCGGAGTACCAGAGCACCAGGCTCGCCGTCACGAACAGCACCGACAGGACGGCCGCCGTCTCGAGCTGCACGCCGCAGGCCAGCCCCAGGCCCATCGTGCCGAAGACGAAGACCGCGTCCTTGCTGTCCTCGAGCGCGACGCGGAAACGGACCGCCGCCACGATGCCCGCCAGGCTGAAGGCCAGGGCGGCGTTGTTTCGCACCAGCGTCGCCACCATGGTCACGACCACCGGCAGCAGAATGAGCGTGTGGACGACCGACTGCGAGTACCCCTTCTTCTGGCGCGTGAACATGTACACCCACGACACCGGGAGGCACAGGACGATCGCCGAGATGACCGCGATGATGCCCATGACCGCCACCGCGGCCGGCGCCAGGCGGTCGACCGCGGGATCGGGCGTCGTGAACGTCTGGACCGGCTGGGCACTGGCGCCCACCAGCGGCTGCGTCGCCGAGTGCACCAGATCGCGCAGCCACTGCGGCGAGAACCGCAGCACCAGGAACGCCACCAACGCAACGACCACGTAGTAGACCACCAGGCGGATGACGATGTTCGTCTCGAGCACCCCGAAGCGGTTGCGTACCGGTCCCGTGATGGACGTGTAGTTGGTGGTGGATGTCGCCATGCCCCTCTGGATCGTGGAGTATCGGGCCCGTCGCCCCCGGTCCCGGCGGCCGCCCCTTCGCGACTCGACGATAACGCCCGCCGGCGGCTTTGGCGAGGCGACGTGCGCGGAAATGCGACCCCCTGCGTTGCCGTGATGAAGGAGATCGCCGCCGGGTTTCGCACGTTGGCGCCATGTCCGGCGACACCTGGGTCCACGGTCTCCTTGACGGCGACGCCCGCGCCGCCCTGGAACGGCTGGCGCGGTACCTGGGCTTCAGCGGGCCGGCGCCGGCC
>JABWBJ010000331.1 GCA_013360595.1 Gemmatimonadaceae bacterium
CGCCTCGCGCCAGAGCGCCTCGGTGTGGCGGATGCCGCGGAGGCGTTCGGTGATCGCGGCGAGCCCCAGTCTCGCGGCGTCGAGCACCACCTGCGCCACGGCTTCGGTGGCTGCCGGTCCGGTTCCGTGGTCCACCGTTGCCACGACGATGCGGTGGCTCGGGGTGCGGAGGGTGCCCGCCGCGTGGAGCAGGACGGACGAGTCGGCGCCGCCGGAGACAGCCAGGACGAGGCGCTCCCGTCGCGCCAGGAGCTCCCTGACGGACCACTCGATCGACGGCTCGGCGCGTCGGACCATGGAACGAAAGCTACCGTGCCGGGGCACTCCCTGCCCTACCCGCGCCTGTCGCCTGACAGTAGTATTCAGGCGGACTTCACTGCCGGAGACGGACGTGGAAACGCATGGACCGCTGGGGACATTGTGGGTCGGCCTCGGGCTGGGCGCGTTCTATACGGCGCTCATCTGGGTCAACCTGCTCCTGGGCCACATGCTGACGCCGCTCTTCATCCTGCCGCTGACCTGGCTCCAGGACGCCATCGCGAAGAGGAAGGCCGCGCGCGCCTCCTGAGAGGGACTGAGCAGCACTGACCGGGAATCGCGTCGCCTGGCGACGGGTTCCCGTTTGTCGTTTCGGTGACCGATTCCCCATTCCCCACTCTCATGTTTCTTGCCCTCCTCGTCCTCACCGCAATCGCTCTCTTCTGGGGCGTCAGCGCGTACAACTCGCTCATCGCGCTCAAGAACCAGGTGGCGAATGCGTGGAAGCAGATCGACGTCCAGCTCAAGCGGCGTCATGACCTGATCCCGAACCTGATCAACGCGGTGAAGGGGGCCATGAACTTCGAGCGGCAGACGCTCGAGGCGGTGGTCGCGGCGCGGAACCAGGCCATCCAGGTGTCGGCCGGCGGCGACGTCTCGAAGATTGCGGCCTCGGAAGGGCAGTTGACTGGCGCTCTGCACCGGCTGCTCGCGGTGGTCGAGAGTTATCCCGCCCTCAAGGCGACGGGGAACATCGCCGAGCTGCAGGAGGAGCTGACGTCGACCGAAAACAAGATCGCCTTTGCGAGACAGCTGTACAACGACGTCGCCACGCAGTACAACACGAAGCAGAAGCAGGTGCCCACGGTGTTCGTGGCCGGAATGGCCGGCGCGACCACGGCTCCGCTCTGGGAGATCAGCGACGAGGCGGAGAGGGCGGTGCCGAAGGTGGAACTGTAGGGAATGGGGAGCAGGGAATAGGGAGTCACGGAGGGAGCCCGCCGGCAGGGCCGCGTCTCCCCATTCCCTCGTCTCATGTCTGACCTCGACCTCTTCTCCCAGCAGGCCGCCAACCGCAGCCGCTCCCGCTGGCTGGTCTTCGGGTTCATCGCGTTCTTTGCGTGGCTGGGCTTTGGCGGTGACTGGATTGCCTGGCAGTTCACGCTCGACGCGCCGCCGGGATCGTATCGCCACACCTTTCCGTTCCTCGGGCTTGGCCTGACGACGGTGGCCGCGATCAGCGCCGGCGTGGCCTGGCGTCGCGGCCCCGAGCGCGTGCTCTGGTCCACGAATGCCATCGAGGTGACCGTTCCAGCCACCGAGGAGGAGCGCCGGCTGGTGAACGTGGTGGAAGAGATGGCTATCGCGAGCGGAATCCCGCGCCCCCGCGTCTGGATCGTGCCTGATCCGGACCCGAACGCCTTCGCGACCGGCCGCGACTGGGACACCGCGCACGTCGACGTCACGGCCGGCCTCCTGCGCGCGCTCGACCGCGATGAACTGCAGGCGGTAATCGCCCACGAGATGGGGCACGTGAAGAACCTCGACGTCCGCCTCATGACGCTGCTGGCGGCGCTGGTGGGCGCGGTCGCGCTCGTGGGCGACGCCATGGCCCGGATGATGCGCGGCGGCGGGCGCATCCGCACGCGCTCGTCAGGCGGCGGCCGCGGGGGCAAGAAGGGGGGGAACCCGGTCCTCATCGTGGTGCTGGTGCTCTGGATCCTCAGCTGGCTCCTGGCGCCGCTGGTGACGCGCCTGCTGGCGCTCGGCGTGAGCCGGAAGCGCGAGTACCTGGCCGACGCGATGGCCGCGCAGTTCACGCGCAATCCCGGCGCTCTCGCCTCGGCGCTGCAGAAGATCGAGCACGCGGCGTCGCCCACGCCCTCCATCAGGCGCGGGAGCGCGCACCTGTGCATCGCCGACCCGCTGGGCCGCCGCCTGACGAACCGCGAGGGCTTCCTGGCCGAGCTGTTCGGCACGCACCCGCCGATGGCGATCCGGGTGGCGAAGCTGAAGGCGATGGCGTACGAGGGTCGAGCGTCGAGCGCCGAGCGCCAGGCGGCCGGTGTCGAACGCCGCGGCGACGACGCAGGGACTCCGGCGACCTGAAGTGACCGGATTCGGGCAGGCACCCGGGCGTCAGGAGGCGGCGCTCCAGGCCCGTCGCCTGGCGCTCGACGCTTGGCGCTCCCCGAGGAGGACGCGGATCGCACTGGTGGTCGTGGGCATGCTCTGCATCAGGAATGAGGTCCCGGCCCAATACCTCACCCGCCCCCAGATCCCCTGGCGCACCATCACCACAGCGCGCTTCGACATCCACTTCCCCGCCGAGCTGGAGGAATGGACGCGCGGTGTGGCCGGCCGGATGGATCGTTATGCGCAGGCGGTGAGCGAGGCCGCGGGCAACGAACCGTCGGCCCGGGTTACCGTGATCGTCGAGGACCCGTCGAACGTGGCGAACGGCTTCGCGCTGCCGTTCATGGAAGGACCGGTGATCTTCCTCTGGCCCACGCCGCCGTCCCCGTCGCCCACCTTCGGCGCCCACCGCGGGTGGGGAGAGGCGCTCGCGGTGCACGAGTACGCACACATCGCCCACCTGACGTTCCCCACGCGGAACCCGCGCGAGCGGTTCCTGTGGAACCTGCTGCCGGTGCGCATCAGTCCCGTCGCACGCAAGGCGCCGGCCTGGGTGATCGAAGGGTATGCGACGCTGATCGAGGGCCGGATGACCGCGAACGGACGGCCGTTCTCCGTCGGCCGGGCGGCCGTGCTCCGGCAGTGGGCGCTGGAGGGGAAGTTCCCGACGTACGCGCAGCTCAACGGGACGGGAGCCTTCCTCGGCGGCAACATGCGGTATCTCGTCGGGTCGGCATTCCTGGAGTGGCTGCAGGACCGGCGCGGAGACTCGAGCCTCGTGTACCTGTGGCGGCGGATGAGCGCGCGCCAGCAGCGGTCGTTCGACGCGTCATTCGCTGGCGTCTTCGGCGCGGGGCCCGGCGATCTGTATGGGGCCTTCACCGTGGAGGTGATGGAGCGAGCGCTGCAGGTGCGGTCGCGGCTGCGCGACGCCGGGTTGGTGGAGGGCGAACTGGTCCAGCGGCGTTCGGGTGGCACGGGCGAGCCCGCGCTGTCGCCTGACGGGACGCAGGTCGCGGTGGTGCTGCGTTCGCCCGGCGGTCCGTCGCGGCTCGTGGTCTGGG
>JABWBJ010000332.1 GCA_013360595.1 Gemmatimonadaceae bacterium
CCGGGAACCCCGGTCGCCACCGCGCCAGCCGTCATGGTGAAGGACGCCGCCGGACGCGCCCTCGGCGGCATCACGGTCGCCTTCGCCGTCGCGTCCGGGAGCGGCACGCTGGCCAACACCTCGGCCTCCACGGGCAGCGATGGCGTGGCAACCGCCGGAACCTGGACGCTCGGCACCGCCGAAGGGCTCAACACGGTGACGGCCTCGGTCCCGGGCCTCGCGCCCGTGACGTTCACCGCGACTGCACGGTTCTTCCGCCGCGTCGCGGCCGACACCACCCTGCCGGGTTCCGGCGGCACCATCACGGTCTCGGGAACCGGGGCGTGGGGCGGCAGCAGGCTCACCATCCCCCAGGGGGCGTTCCCATCCGCCGGCCGCTGGACGCTCACCGTCGATCCGGCCATACCGCCTCCGGTGCTGCCAGCCGGTGCGACCGTCACCGGGCCGGGACTGGTCGTGACGGGCGACCAGGGGCGCGCCACAAGGCTCCTCACGCTTCGCGTTCCCGTCACCCGGACGTCCGGGCGCGTCCCCTTCGTCCTCCTGCACGATCCGGCGCGTGGGATCGTCGAAGTGCTGCCAACCCTGGGAGGCGATGCCACGTCGCTCACCGTCGGGACGACGCACTTCAACGCCGCCCTGATCCCGGCCCCTGCCACTCCGTTCGCGCGGAACATCGGCCGCGACGGGCTCGGATTCCTGGGCTCGGTGTTCATTGGCTCCGTGCCGAGCGAGGCGCTGGCATCGGTCGGCACCAGCTTCGTGGCTGCGCTGGATGCGATGCCGTTCGCCGAGCTCGGGTCGTACCTCTTCCCTGACGGGCACGGCCCGGGCAGCTCGGTCCTGACGATGCTGGCCAAGCTTGCCGGCGGTCCGTCGCTCGCCGACGTCGTGAAGCCGCTCCCCGTGCCAGGAGTACATGTCGACAGCGGCGTGCTGGCCGCCCTGGTCGTTGCCGCGCGTCGATTCCAGCGCGACGGGGTCAAGATCGCGCCCGTCTTTGCCGACATCGGCGTCCAGCTGGGCGGGCTTTCCGAGGCTGGCCGCGACTCCCTCGCTGATCTCAACCTCAGGACGGCGATGGCTGTCACCCGGCGCCTGCAGATGTTCGTGGTTCTGCGCCGCCTCGACGCCATTCAGGCGAGTTTCCGGGACCTGATGTTCGCCGTCGCGACGGGGGCCACGCCGGACGAGGTGCAGGTCTCCGAGCCGTCGGCGCCGGCCGCCCCGCGCAGCCTGCGATTCGGCCCGCTCCGGACGCTCGCGAAGCTGATCGTGCCCACGGCGGACGCCGCCGGGCAACCCGGCGAAGCGGTGATCCCGTTAGGCCTCTCGAGTCTCTTTCCGGTCGAGCAGTTCGGAGACATCTTTGAGCGACTGCGCTCCGGCGCGCTCGGCGCACTCGGCGCGCTCGCCCCGCTGTTCGAGGAGGCGGCGCTCCCGGCGCTGCGAATGGAGATCCGGAACGGTCCCGGGTTCGTCTGGCGTGCCGCCCTCGACACTCTGATCGCGCGCACGCGGGACGCGCAGCTCCGGGTCCTGTGCGCGGCCTGCCCGGGTGCGCTCCCGTTCGGAGGGACCCCCGGCGAGCAGGAGGCCGTCCTGGTCGATTCCGCCTCGGGACAGGAGGTGGCACGCAGCAACCGCTCGGGCGGCCTCAACCTGAACGCACTGCTGGGCGGCGTCCCGTCGGGCCGGATCGTTCCGCTCGCCGGCGGTGCGCTGGCGCAGCTCCCGGGGATCGGCGGCGTCCTCCAACGCATCGTCAACGGGTTTGGCGCGCCGCTCCGTTTTCTGCTGATGCGCGTGTCGCCGGACTCCCAGACGGTGGACGTCAACGTCGAGGCGACCCTGACGCTGCGCGCGGCGGCTCCCGGAGCCGGCGCCGTGGTCGAGTGGGACTTCGGTGACGGCACCCCGCCCGTCACCGGGGCCGCCGGCGACACCGTGGCCCGGCACACGTACACCGCCGAAGGCACCTATGCGGTGCAGGCCACCCTGCTCGAAGCCGGAGCGCGCATCGCGAGCGCGGCGGGATCTGTCCGCGTCGCCGATCCCAACAAGTGGACGCTGAGGACGCTGGCAGGATCGGCGCCCCCGTGGAACCCGACGTCCCTCGGGCAGGTCTACCAGACGCTCAACGCGTTCTTCGAGGGTCTCGTCAGTGACCCGGCAGCCGAGTTCGTGCTGGAGCCGGCAACCGGCCGGATGCTGCTGCGCCGTGTCGCCCCGGCGGGGCCGATGTCACTTCCCGCCAGCGCGATCACCCAGGTCCTCACCGCCACGACCGAGGATGCGAACTGCGATGTGAACAATTCGTCCTCGGTCGACGGAGACTCGCGCAGCGGCAGCATCACGGGGCGGGCCGTCTTCGAGTGCGTACGCGCCGAGAATCGCAAGCATGCCTCGGTCATCGTGGAGATCACGGCGCAGAAGCAGGGCGACGACCTCACGGGCACGATCCGGGTGCGCTTTACCGACTACGACGGCCACGTCGAGACGGTGGTCGTGCCGCCCAAGGTCATCACGAAGTTCTACATCGACAACATCCTCGGGTCGCAGACTGTGACGTGGACGTTTACGGCCTCGCGCGGATGAGCCAGCGGGCCGGCTGTCGGAGCACCTCGGACAGGGTTATTCGAGGGGCGCGCAGCCGGCGGCCGGAGCGGATCAGTGGCTGGCCTGGCGCCGCCCGGCGTCAGGCCGCGTTCCGGTCGTCCTGCATCATGCCGAAGATGTTGCCGTCGAGGTCCTTGCAGTAGGCCAGCCAGCCGACGCCCCGGATGGCCATCTTCGGCAGGACGTTCGTTGCCCCGGCGGCCAGGGCCCTGGCCAGGCTGGCATCGAGCGACGCGACACCGATCGTGCAGACATAGGCATTCACCGGCTGCCCCACGGCTGGCGGCGCCCCGCGGCGGAACAGGATGCCGCCGTTGATACCCGGCGTGCCATCAGGCCCGGTCGCGACGAGCCAGTACCGGTTCTCGTTTGCCACCTCGACACCCGGTACGACCCATTCATTGGTGGTCCACCCAAAGACGTCACGATAGAACGTCGCCGCCCGCTCCGGGTCCGCGGAGTGGATCTCGAAGTGCACGACTCGATTCATCCCGGTTTCCTCGGCTCGGGGGAGGGGCAGAAAGGTGCCGCGATCGCGACCGCAAAGCCAGAGTAGCGAGTGACCGCGGAAACGTAACAGAGAGTCGCCGCGGAAACGGCCGGAGGCTGCGCGGATGGCTGCGTATGCGACGCCCGGTGAATCTGCGGCGATTCGCGCGTTTCCGCGCCGACTCGTCGTTCCAGGAACAGAGAGTCGCCGCGGGAACGGCCGGAGGCTGCGCGGATTGGCTGCGACTGGGACTCAGGTAGATCCGCGACGATTCGCGCGTTTCCGCGGCCACTCGCCGTTCCAGAAACAGAGAGTTGCCGCTGAAAAGGCCGGAGGCTGCGCGGATAGG